>NZ_JBNAIZ010000001.1:0-151189 GCF_052047875.1 Candidatus Pelagibacter sp. HIMB1521
TCTTTATTCAAAAAAAAATTTAAAAACGAGATAAATAAATTATTATCTAAACTTAATAATAAAAACATTACTTTTGTACATAGGGATTTTCATGTTTCAAATTTAATGTATTTTAAAAATCAAATTAGCTTAATTGACAATCAAGACGCTCTTATTGGAAATAAAGCTTATGATTTAGCATCATTGATAGATGATGTTAGATTAAAAACTAATAACAAATTAAAAAAAAAAATTTTTGATTATTACATAAAAACCAATAAAAAAATTAATTTAATTAAATTTAAACAAGACTTTGAAATACTATCAGTTCTAAGAAATTTAAAAATCATTGGAATTTTCACAAGGCTTGCTTATAGAGATAATAAAAAAAAATATACTCAATTAATCCCTTATGCATGGGAAATGATAGATTACAGATTAAAACAGAATAAGATTTTTAAGGATTTAAAACTATTATTAAAAAATAATTTTCCAGAATTTATTAATTAAATTATGAAAATAAATACAGCTTTAATATTATGTGCAGGATATGGAAAAAGATTAAACCCAATAACATTAGATACACCCAAACCATTATTAGAGTTAAATAATGTAACAATGTTAGAAAAATGTATCCAATTGATTAAAAGATTGGGAATTAAAAAAATTTTAATAAATTCATTTTATTTAAAAGATCATTTTCCAAAATTTTTTAAAGATAACAATTTTGATATTGATATTGAAATTATAGAGGATGGAAATGAAATTCTAGATACTGGGGGTGGTATTTTAAATTTAATCAAGCATTCTAATGAAGATGATTTTATTGTTTTTAATCCTGATACTGTTTGGACAAAAGAGTATTTTGATGAAATTAATAAAATGGAAGAGTTCTATTTTAGTGAAAAACTAAAAAATATTCTTCTATTAGTAAACAAAAATTTAAGTTTTGATAAAAATTTAAAGGGCGATTTCAATTTAAAAAATAATATTATTACTAAGGAATTAGATAAAAATTATATTTACATCGGCTGTCAGATATTAAGTAAAAAATTGTTTAAAAATGAAACTAATGAAAAGTTTTCAATTTCTAAAATTTGGAACAAATTGATTGATACCAAAGATTTAAATGGATATGAAAGCAAACAAAATTTTTATCATTTAACTAACTTGGAAATCTTCAAAAAACTAAAAGATCTTTAGCTCTATCAGAGTCTAAATATTTAGCACTTAAAACTTTTCTATCTCCATTTACTTCAATGAGCAAAGGATTACCTGTTGGTATTTCTAATTTTGAAATTACATTATTATCCAAATTAAATAGGTACTTACAAAGAGCTCTAATTGAATTTCCATGTGCAGATATTAAAATATTTTTATTATTTATGATTTCAATTTTCTTTTTGTAAAAATCTATTACTCTCTCATAAGTGTCTTTTAGAGACTCTGTACTAGGTATTTTATCTTCAGGAATATTTTTATAAATTTCTATATTACATGGATGATATGGATTTTGTTTTTCTAGAGGATCAGGTCTTAAATCCCAAGACCTTCTAAACTGATGTACCTTATCTTCTCCCAATTTTATCTTCATTTCGTCTTTATTAAGACCAGTAAGTGCACCATAATGTCTTTCGTTTAGTTCCCATGCTTGAGTAGGATTCTTATCATCCTTTAATTCATTTTGGATAATTTTAAGCGTATTTTTGGCTCTTAATTGAACAGAAGAGAAATAAAGATCTATTTTTAGATTATATTTATTAATTAATTCACCCGCTTTTTTTGCTTCTGATTTACCGTTATCTGTTAAATCAACATCTACCCAACCAGTGAATTTTTTTTCCAGATTCCAAACACTTTGACCGTGTCTTACTAAGATTAAATAACTCATTTGTTTATCTTTTAGATTTATTTGATAATAAAACTTTTACATCAATGATTAATATATTTTCAAGATATAAGTTCATTTTTTATTTTTTTAACTTTGTAATAATTTTTCTGTATTTATTTCCTGGAAGTTTTTTAGGATGTTTTTTATATGATAATTGTCTAAAACAACCACAAATTACCCCAGATTTTTTGATTTCAACAAACCATTTGTATGCTTTTTTAATACTTTCTGTAGTGGGATTTTTTACTTTTAATAAAATAAAACAATTTAAAATAATAAGTATTTATTTGATTTTACTTTCTATAATTTTAGAATTTTTACATTTAGTAATTCCGGAAAGAAGTTTTCAATTTTCTGATTTATTTGGAAATTTAATTGGTGTTGTTATAGTTGTAATCATAAGCTTTTTTTTAAAAAAAAATGAAAAATATTAGAAGTATTTATATATTTATATTTATTTTATTTTTAAGTGGCTGTTCTTCTGTACCAAAAAATGTATCTGATGGTTGCTCAATATTTAATGAAAGATATTTGTGGTACAAGCACGCTAAAAAAACAGAAGCAAAGTGGGGTACACCAGTGTATTTACAACTAGCTATAATTAAGATGGAATCCAGCTTTGATTGGTTGGCAAAACCTCCAAGACAAAAAATATTTAAAGTTATCCCTTACAAAAGACCTTCCAGTTCTTTTGGATATTCGCAAGCAGTTAAAGGTACTTGGAAACAATATAAAAAAGAAACAGGAAATAAATTTGCAACAAGAACAAGATTTAAAGACAGTGTAGATTTTATTGGTTGGTATACAAACAAAACTGAGAAAATTTTAAAAGTTTCAAAGAAAGATGCTTTTAGACAATATGTTGCATACCATGAGGGGTGGGGGAATTACAAAAATTATAAAAAAAATAACAAGGTTATCAAATTAGCTAAAAGAGTTGAGAAACAGTCTGATATTTATAAAAAACAATTATCAGATTGTAAAAATAAATTAACTATAAGTAAGTATATTATTTTTTAATTTAATTGTTTTTTTAGCTCTATATCTACTGCATCAATACGCTTAGTATTTTTTGCTAATGCTAAATACATTGTAGGAGTTACATATAGAGTAAAGAATGTTGATATAATCATTCCACCTAAAATAGTTGCTCCAACTGCTAATCTTGATCCTTCTCCAGCACCAGGACCTATATTTCCGATAACCAAAGGTATCATAGCAATCATAGTACTTAGTGATGTCATTATAATAGGTCTAATTCTTAGCTTACAGGATTTCAACACTGCCTCTTGAATTTTAACACCTGTCGTTCTTATTTGATTGGCATAATCGACTATTAAAATACTATTCTTCGTAGAAATACCAATAAGAATGATTAAGGCAATTTGTGAGAATATATTTACTGAACTATTTAAAAATAAAATAAATACTAAACCACCAAATACAGCTAAAGGAACTGTCAAAATAATTATGAAAGGGTGTACAAAAGAGTTAAATGTTGCTGCCATTACCAAATAAGCAGTCAACAAGGCTAAAGCAAAAATTAAATAAATTTCGTTTGTAGTTTCTTTCAATTCTTCTGATTTTCCTTTCCAAGTAATTTGGTTTTGAGGCGCAACTTTTATCATTACATCTTCTAAATATTTAACAGCTTCAGTTAGTGTGTAATTTTCTGATAGTGCAGCTGAAATTGTAACAGCTCTTTGTCGATTATATCTTGGTAGTGCCTCTGCAGTTCCTTTTTCCTCAAATTCAACAAGACTAGCTATTGAAACTAATTTTCCAGTTGTTTCAGATCTTACAAATATTTTTGATAATCCATCTTGATCACGTCTATCAGCTAAATATTGTTGTAAGATTATTGGGTATTCTCTTCCTTCTTTACTAAATGAAGTAACTCTTTTTCCTCCATAAAGTGTCTCAAGAGTTCTACCTATATTTTCTGTAGATACACCTAGGTCATTAGCTCGATTTTTGTTTGTGATTAATTTAACTTCAGGTTTGTTTTTTGTGTAATCACTTTCAATTCTGAACATATTTCTATTTTTTCTTAATTCTCTTAGAACACTATTTTGAATATCTTCTAATTCTTCATAGCTTGTTCCATAAATAACCATCTGTACTGGTTTGTTGTAGTTTGAAACTCTTATTCCTTGTGGAGATATTGGAAATGCAAAAGTTTCTGGAACCGAAACCACTTGTCCAATAGCTTCTCTTAATACAGTTTGACTATTTTTTTCTCTATTTTTCCATTCATCAAGTAAAGCAATTATTATAAAAGTGTTATAAGACGTTGCAGATCTTCCAAACCCAGGAACTCTCATGATTAGTCTTTCATATGGGCTATCTTCTGCTTGCAATAATCTTAATATTCTTCCTTCAATTATCTGAGCCTTTTCTTGGGTATATTCAAATGAACTACCTTCATCTGTTGATCCTATTATTAAATAAGAACCTCTATCCTCCATAGGCAACAATTCTTTTTTTGAAAAATTAAAAAGATAAGCAGATGCTGCAATAATAAAAATTATAAATATCGAAATAGTTTTTTGTCTGTTTATCCAGTACTTAAGTGAATCAATATAAAATTCAGTAAAAGATTTAAATTTATTATTAAATTTTTTAACTAAGAAATTAACTTTTTCTTTTTTATTTAAAAACTTACTCCCAAGCATTGGAGACAGAGTTAATGCAACAAAGGATGATACTACAATTGAAAAAGACAATGCTATTGCGGTTTCTTTAAACAATGTTCCAGATATTCCTTTAATAAATATAAGGGGCAAGAACACTGCAATTAGAATTAAAGTAGTTGCAATAATAGCAAAAGTAATTTGTTTAGAACCTTTATAAGCAGCAACTAGTGGTGTTTCACCATTTTCTATTCTAGTATAAATAGCATCTGTCATAATTACAGAGTCATCAGTAATTATTCCTATTGCTAAAATAAAACTTAATAATACAAAAATATTTATAGAGAGATCAAAAATGTACAATCCAAGAAATGAACCAATTAAACTAACAGGAAGAGCTACAGCTGGTACAATTACCGCTTTAAGATTTCCAAGAAAAAGATAAATAATTAAAACCACCAAAACAAAAGCAATAATTAAACTTTTATAAACTTCTTCGATTGCAGCACCAATATATGTTGCTCTATTAAATGCTATCTCTAGACTTAGTCCATCTGGAAGTGATTTATTTAGTTCTTTTATTTTGGCTTTAATTTGGTTTGATAACTCTACTGTTGAAGCACCACTTTTAGCATATATGCCAATTCCTACAGTTTTTAAGTTGAGTGCATTTTTACTTTGTGCTTTGAATAGAGTTTTCTCTGAAACAGGTCCAAATTCTATATTTGCAACATCAGAAAGTATTACTACTTTGTCTTTATTTTTTCTAAGAGGAAGTTGCTTTATAGTATCTATTTTTGAATAAGACTTATCTATATTTAAAGTTAAATCTTTATTATTTGCCTCTAATGTACCAGCAGGAATATTAAGATTTTCATTTCTTAAAGCTCTCTCAACCTCTTGAATTGTAAGGTTATTGGCTGCTAATTTAATAGGGTCTATCCAAACTCTTACACTAAGCTCTCTTAGTCCACCAACTAAAATTCTTCCAACATTTGGAACACTTGAAAAAGCATCTATCAGATATCTTTCGGCATAATCTCCAAGATCAAGATCATCCCATGTAGGAGATGTCAGTGCTACCCACATTGTAGTTGTGAAACCTGCTGCTTGTTTTAGAATTTGGGGTGGATTAGACTCGCTAGGTAAATTGTCAACAACACGAGCAACTCTTTCTCTAATATCATTCGCTGCATCGTCTAAATCAATATCTGTATTAAATTGTATATTAATTCTACTTCGTCCATTCAAAGAACTAGAGTCTATGTTTTTAATACCTTCTGCACCACCTATAACATCTTCAAGTTTTTGAGTTATTTCTTCATCAACAATTTCTGCTGATGCTGATTTATAATCTGTTTGAACTTGAACTACTGGAGGCTGTATTCCATCTGGAAGCTCTCGAACTGGTAGCTCTGCAAAAACAAATATTCCAAAAATAATTAGAATTAAAGACATTACCCAAGCAACAACAGGTCGTTTAATACTAACTTCGGTTATATACATTTAATTATTTTTTTTCTTTTTCAGATTTTTTAAAAATATTTTTTAACCAATCAAATTTACCTTTTTTTTCCTCAGCTTTTTTGGATCCCTTTTTTTTACCCCAACCAGAATTTCCTTGTTTTTTCTTTGCACCTTTTTCTATGGGTCTTATGGTTAAATTTGGTCTAACTTTTTTTGTACCCTCAGCAACAATTTTATCTCCTTTATTTAATCCATCTAAAATTTCTACAAATCCTAAATATCTATCACCTACAGTTACGTTTGTTTTCATTACTTTATTTTTCTCATCCACTTTATATATAAAAATGTTTTCACCTTCGACTATTGTGCTTGTATCGGGTGCACTTAAACCATCTCTAACATTGTATTTAATTGAAATTTCCAAAAATGAACCTGGTAAAATTTCTCCAAATTTATTATCCATTTTAATTCTTGTGGCTAATGATCTGGTGTCTTGACTTATTCTGCTTGCAAAAGAGTCAACTTCACCTTTATAAATTTTATTTTTGTATCCTGAAAACTTTATATCAACAGGTAAACCAACTTTTATAAATGGAACAAAAATTTCTGGTATATCCACATCACAATATAGTGAGCTAGTATCTTCTAAATTAATTAATAGAGAAGATTTTGATACCTCTAAATCTTCAGAAAATTCTCTTTTTCCAATAACCCCATCAAATTGAGCAATAATTTTTCTATTCTTAAGATTAGCAACAACATCGCCTTTTTTAACTTTTTTATTAAAATCTATTGGCTTTAATATCTCATACTTTTCAACCTTAAATGACTGAGTTTTAACTGGTGCTGCTGTTCCGTATGTACTTATAACATTTTCAAAAGTTCTCTCTTGTGTTGTGGTTACTATTATTCCAGGAGGAGGTCTTTTACTAAATTTTTTCTTGAAATGATTTCCAATCATTGTTCTACCAATAATCACTATGGCAATAATTAAAAAGAAGATGACGATTATACTCGTGATTTTAGTTGATGTTTTCATAATTTAAATTTTTCCATATTCTGACCAAGATCCGTCATAAATGGTTGGGAGATATTTAGTATTAACTAAAGAATATGCAAGCGCTAAAACACAAGCAGTAACACCAGATCCACAAGAAAAAACTAAATTTTCCTCAAAATTTTTTGATATTTTTTGAAATAATTTATTTAAATCCTCTTTATTTTTAAAAGTCTTATTTTCATTTATTACCTCTACAAAAGGTAAACATACCGAATTTGGAATAGAACCACTTCTTACATTTTTTCTTGGATCTGGAGCTTTACCTTCAAATCTTTCTCTACTTCGCGCATCTACTACCTTGAATTCTTTTTTAGAAATATTTTGATCAATTAAGACTTTATTTTTTACAAGTTTAGTTAATTCATTACCCTCATAATTAGATTTATTTAAATTTGCTGAAATGTTTGATGTTTCTTTATTTTCGCTCTTCCATTTTTTAAAACCACCATCAAGAACATTAACCAATTTTGGATCATGACCAAAATAAATGAAATTATACCAACCTCTGCATGAACTTATGACATTTGAATTATCATAAATTATAATTTGATCATCATTTGAAATTCCTAAGTCTGAAATTATTTCATTCCAAGTCACTAAGCTTGGAAGCATATGAGGAAGGTCTGTATCTTGTTTTGAATTTTTATCTAAATCAAAAAAAATAGCATTTGGGATATGCTCTTTATCAAATTCATCTTGAGCATTTCTATTTTCAGCAGGCATATGCCAAGAACAATCAATTATCTTCACTTTGTCGATATTTTTCTCTAGCCAATCTGTATCAACCAATGACATACTATCTTTTTTCTAGATACTTTTGGTGATACTCTTCTGCAACACAATAGTTTTTAGTTAATGAAATTTTTGTTACTACTTTGCCAGATAGTTTAATATTTTCTTTTTCTACCATCTTTTCAGCAATATTTTTTTGATCATCGTTTGTATAAAAAATTTCACTTCTATACTGAGTACCAAAGTCAGGCCCTTGAGAATTTAACGTAGTGGGATCATGAAATTTAAAAAAATGTTCAAGAATATTTTCGTAAGAAATTATATTTGGATCAAATTCTAACTTAACTACTTCAGCATGATTGGTTGTACCAGAACAAACTTCTTTATAATTTGTTTTGTCAGAGTTACCTCCACAATATCCTACTTCTGTCTTTGTAACTCCATCAAGTTTGCTGAACTTTATTTCTGGACCCCAAAAACATCCCAAACCTAAAATTGCTATTTCCATTGATAAATACCTTAATTAATCTAAGTTAATCACATGCTGTCAAAAAATCAATTGGGCTTTTTTTATATGTTTATATCTGTATGCGCTTTCTCGCTAATGGATTTAATTGTTAAATGGTCTGATGATTATCCAGTTGGGCAAGTTTTGTTTTTTAGAGGCTTTTGTGGAATAATCCCAATTTTATTCCTTATACCTAAAGATCGGTATTTTGATTTCTATAAAACAACGCGACCTGTGCTTCATTTTAAAAGATGTTTAGCAGGACTTATAGCTTTAGTTTCTATATTTGTTGCACTTAGAAATTTACCTTTAGCGACCGTTGTAAGTATTTCTTTTGCTGCACCAATTTTTATTACAATTTTTTCAATTTTTTTATTAAATGAAAAGGTAGGTTTGTATAGATGGATGGCAGTTTTAGTTGGATTTTTAGGAATAATATTTATTACAGAGCCAGGATTTAGTGCTTTAAATGTGTACTATATTTATCCAATTATTTTTTGTTTAGGTCTTTCCTATGTAGCAATTGCTATAAGAAAATTATCATCAACCGAACCTGCCTGGTTGATTAGTTTTTTTTTTTCATTCTCGATAATGCTTCTAAGCTTTTTATCGTTTTATCAGGGATGGATCTTGCCAAGTCTAGTTGATTTATTTTTGCTATCAATGGTTGGTATATTAGGTGGTCTTGCAAATTTATGGCTATCACAATCATATAAATATTCAGAAGTTAGTTTGGTTTCTCCCTTAAAATATCTTGGATTAGTTTTTGCAATAATATTTGGATATTTTATTTGGAATGAAATACCAACTTCTAAAACTTTATTAGGTGCTTTATTAGTTATTGTTTCATCTATAATTATATTTAGAAGAGAAATGTATTTGAAAAAAAAACTATCTGTATCACGTCATGAGTAAAACCCCATCATATTGGAATAAAGCAAAAAAGTATTTATCAAAAAAAGATAAAACAATGTCTTTTTTGATTAAAAAATATAAGTCACCATCAGAAACTGTTCTTACGTCAAGGCGAGATGTTTTCTTTTCTCTTTGTAAAAGTATAATTGGTCAACAAATTAGTGTAGCTGCTGCTAACTCAGTTTTTTTAAAGTTTAAAAAAAAGTGTAAAAACAAAATTAATGCAAAAACAGTGAATAAATTATCAAGCTCTCAATTAAAGAGCTGTGGATTAAGCAGACAAAAAGTTAAGGGTATAAAAAGTTTAGCAGAACAAGTATTAAATAAAACATTTAATCCTAAAGTTATTCCAGGTATGTCTGATGAAGAAGCAATTATTTATTTATCTAAACTAAGACAAATAGGAAGATGGTCTGCTGAAATGATTTTATTATTTACTTATAATCGTCCCGATATATGGCCTGTACAAGATATAGGACTTCTAAGAGCTATATCAAAAAATTATAATAAAAAATATCTTCCACCAGAAAGCTATGTAAAATTATTAAAAAAAAGATTTTCCCCCTATTGCTCTGTAGCAACATGGTATCTTTGGAGAAGTATAGATCCTGAGCCTATTCAATATTAAAAGCCTCGACTATCTGCAAGTTTCTTTCGGTAGTATCTTTTGCGATTGCCCAACCTTCTTGATATTCTTTAGAGTCATGACACTCCATAGCTTTTTCATAACTAGGAAATTCCCAAATTACTGTTCTTGGGTAAGTTTCTCCCTCTAAAGTATTAAATTTTCCTCCTCTTACTAATGGTATGCCTCCATAACTTTTGATTATATCTGTAACTTTAGCTCCATATTTTTTAATATTTTCTTGGCTATCTATCTTTTTATACAAAGCAATCCAGTAAACCTTCATCATTTCTCCTTTTTAAATTTTTTTACTTATGATACTAAACTTCATGGCTGATAAACTCATAATCTCTTTTGATGAATATATAAAAATTGTTGAGAAACTGGCAATACAAATTCACAAGGAATACAAACCTACGGTTTTAATTGGTATTATGAGAGGTGCTGCACCAATTCTTGATATCTTATCGAGGATTTTAAAATTACCAATAGCCTACATTGTTATTCAAAGTTATTCAGGCGAAGGAATGGAAGATAAGCAAGGTGAACTTATGTTTGCTAGAGAAATAAGCTCATTAGCTAATAACGAAGATTTTAGTAAAGTTTTATTGATAGATGATCTTTCTGATACTGGTTTAACTTTAAATAAAAGTATTGAGTGGTTAAAAAATTATCCTCAAACAAAAAATTTTATAAAAGAAGTTAAAACTGCTTGTCTTTGGAAAAAAAAATCATCAACTTTTGAACCAGATTTCTGTCCCGTAAGATTAGATTCTGACCCATGGATTGTTCAGCCAACTGAGCATTACGAAGAATTATCTATTGAAGAATTAATTAAAAGAAATTAGTTTACAGGGCTAGTTTACTAGCCCTGTTAAGATCTTATTTAACTTACAGCAAAACTTACAACACTAAGTATTGCAACTACCCATATTGCTGGAGAAGTGCTTGAAAACTTTCCAGTAAATATTTTAATTAATGCGTAAGAAACAAATGCCAGGGCAATTCCATTACTAATACTGTATGTTAACGGCATTGCTATCATTGCAAGTATTGCAGGAGCAGACTCAGAAATATCGTTCCACTCAATATCTGTAATATTTCTTACAAAAAGAACAGACACAAAAAGTAGAGCTGCACCATCAATTTGTTTAGGTAAACTAGTTGCTAAAGGAGCAAAAAAGATACACGCTAAAAACAAAATACCTATTACAAGAGATGTCATTCCTGTTTTACCACCTGCTTTTACACCAGCACCAGACTCAACATAACTTGTTACAGTAGTAGTTCCCATCACTGCACCCGCAACTGTTCCAACACTGTCAGATAACATTGCTTTATTGATATCTTGAACTTTTCCATCTTTACCAACTTTACCCGCAACGTTTGCAACAGAAGTTAAAGTTCCAGCCGTGTCAAAGAAGTCGATAAACAATAAAGTAAAGATTACTGTAGACATACTAGCAGTCATTGCAGCAGACAGATCAAACTCAAAAAGATATGTCATTGGAGGAGGTGAGCTAGCTAAACCATTAAATTTGGCAAGGCCAGCAGCCCAAGCAATAATACTAAATACCAAAATTCCTATAATGATATTTCCTTTTACATTCATTTTTTCTAAAACAATTATTGCTATAAAAGTTGCACATCCTAAAAGAACCAAAGGATCGCTAAGATTTCCAAGTTTAACTAAAGTTACAGGATCATCCACAACTACTTCCATAATTTGAAGTCCTATAATTGCTAAAAACAATCCTATGCCTGCACCAATTCCTAATTTTAAACTTTTTGGAATTGAGTTAATCAGCCATGCTCTTATTGGTGTTAAAGATATTATTAAGAATAATACACCAGCAACTAATACTGCACCAAGTGCTTCTTGAGGTGAGTATCCCATGCCTGCACATACTCCGAATGCAACGAATGCGTTAATACCCATTCCGGGCGCAAGTCCTATTGGCCAAGTTTTTCCATAAAAAGCCATAATAAAACATGCTAAAGCTGTGGCTAAAATCGTAGCTGTGTAAACTGCGCCGAAATCAAAGAAACCTTTTTCGGGTCCAGCGAATTCTCCCGATAAGATAAATGGATTTAAAAACATTATATAAGCCATCGTCAAGAACGTTGTAGTTCCCGCTATGACTTCTGTTTTAAAATCTGTTTTGTGTTTTTTATAATTAAAATAATTATCAAGCATTTGTCCTCCTAATGTCAGATAAATATTTGATTCTGTTGAATAATACTTTGAATAAGTCACTTTTATTCACAAAATTCAACTCACAAGTTTATATTTATGCCATAATTGTAATGATAATGTTCTTATATGAAAAATTTGAGAACTTTGTTCATTACATTTGTTATCTTTTTATTTGTTTCAGGATGTCAAACAGTAAAGCAAAAAACTGATGCTGCTATTGAAAAAGAAAATAAAAATTTAAGTGAATTTATTGGTCAATCAGCCAGTAAACTACAAATGGAACTTGGAAAACCTGATGAAGATTTTGAAAATGAAAAAGGTAATTTTATTTTTGTTTACAATACCAAGAAGTATGGATTTCCATGTGAAAGAAGATTTGAAATAGATCCAGATAAAATTGTAATTGGATTTGCTTCTAACGGATGTTTTTGAATTTTACCTGCGAGGATAAATCCTCGCAAGTAAGGGTAAACTTATTTAATTTCTATAAGTTTTTTCTTTTTGTGTTCTGGGATAATTCTTTCACAAGATATTGTTAAAAGACCATCTTTAAGTTCAGCACCATTAACTTTTACATCATCAGCAATAGTGAATGATCTTGCAAATTGTCTTTGAGAAATACCTTTATGAATTATTTCTCCATTAACTTCATTGTTTTCAGATTTATTAACTTGTTTTGTTCTTACAGTTAATAAATTATCTTCAAACTCAACTTCAACATCATTTTTATTAAAACCAGCTAATGCAACTTCTATTGCATAGTTATCCTTACCAGTCTTTCTGATATTGTATGGGGGGTAGTTTGATTGCATTGTCAAACCTCCATTGCCCAACATACTTTCAAATTGCTCAAACATATCGTCAAAGCCAATTGAAAAAGGTCTTAATGAGTTAAATATAGATAGATCCTTACTTGTCATAATATTCTCCTTTTTTAAGCAAGTTTATTTTATGCAAGCCCCATAAGGCGACTTACTTTGTATATTTAGGTATGATTAAAAAGATTTCAATATCTGAAAAATTAAATTTTTTCTGAAATTTTTAATGCAAATGCGTAGTCGAGTGCAATTTCTTCTATTGCTCCATCTCTACCAGATTTTCCTCCATGACCTGCATTCATTTCTGTTTTGAGAAGTAATAAATTATTATCAGTTTTATAGTCTCTAAGTTTAGCTGTAAATTTTGCAGGTTCATCAAACAAAACCCTGTTATCACTTAAACTAGTTGTTATTAGCATATGAGGATAACCCATTTTTTTTATATTATTATATGGAGCATATGAAAATATATAATCGAAGTGCTCCTTGTTTTCTTTCGCATTTCCAAATTCATCAAATTCACCAACTGTGAGTGGCAAAGAGTGATCAAGATTTGTCGTTAAAGAGTCTACAAAGGGAACAGCCATAATTATACCTAAAAATAATTCAGGAGATTTATTTACAACTGCACCCATTAACAAGCCACCTGCAGATCCACCCATTCCAATTATTTTACCGTTTGAAGTATAGTTGTTTTCAATCAAATATTTTGCAGCAAAAATATAATCTTCAAATGTATTTTTTTTGTTTGTTAGTTTTCCTTCCTTCCACCATTTCATTCCTTTTTCCATTCCACCTCTTATGTGAGCAGTCGCCCAAATAATATCTCTATTTATTAAGCTAAGTCTTGTTGAAGAAAAACCAGGACTCATTGAACTACCATAAGATCCATATCCATATAATAATAAATTCGCTGTTCCGTCTATTTTTGTATTTTTGTGTCTTGTAATTGTGAGTGGAACCATTCTTCCATCATGAGATTCATACTCTATTCTTTCAACTATATAATTATCTCTGTCATGTCCCGATGGTATTTCTTGTTCTTTAACAAATGTTTTAGATTTGGTTTTCAAATTATATTTGTAAACTCTTGAAGGCGTTTTAGGTGAAGAATATGAGACATAAACTTCATCTGTATCTCTATTTCTTTGTGTTAACGAAATCCCAGGTACATACACACTTTCATCAGAAAAAATTAATTCCTCTTCTTTGTTTGTCAAAGTGTTGATAACAAATAATTTATCCAAAGCCTCTGATGTTTCTGATCTAATTATCCAGTTTGTTAAAAATGTACAGCCACCAATTAATACTTCTTTTTTTGGAGCAATGAATGACTTCCAGTTTTGATTTTCTAAACTTTCTGAAATATCTATTTTAAAATCTTCTGCATCTTTATTTGTATGATTATAAAATTTTCCATTCCATGAGTTTACAGAATAAAGAATTCCCTTTTCTCGTTTAATTATTAATTTTGGATTTGGTTTTTCTTCGTTTACAGAAAAATAATATTGTTCTGAAGTATTGTGATCAGAAGTATTAATAAAATAATATTTCTCATCAGAACTTAATCCAATACTAACGGTAAAAGCTTCACTTTTTTCATCAAAGATTAATTCGTCTTCATTTTCAAAATCTCCAATTTTATGTCTGAAAATTTTTCTGGCCCTATGATTTTCATCTAACTTTGAATAAAAAATATATTTATCATCCAAGCTAAATATTATGCTTCCTGAAGTTTCTTTGATTTCTTTTGAAATTATATTGTTTGTCTTAATGTTTCTTATGTAGATTGTGTAATATTCCGAACCTTTAGTATCTAATGAGTATCCAAGATATTGATCATTATTACTAACTTCTAAATCACCTACACCAAAATATTCAACATTCAATTTTTCTTTTTCTTTGTCTCCATTCCAAATTTCTTCAACTTCAGAGGAACCAATTTTTTTTCTTAATTTTATAGAGTAATTACCTTTGGCAGTAGTTTTAGTCCAATATTCAAAGGTATGATCTTTGAAGGACAAGCTTTCATCTTCTAATTTTATTCTTCCTTTTATTTCATCAAATAATCTCTTTTGGGCATCTTTTGTATTTTTTAGATGATATTCGGTATAATCATTTTCATCTTCTAAATATTTTTTAACCTCAGGAAGGAGTTTGGTTTTATCTTGCAGAACTTCTAAAATATTTTCTTGATGTATCCAGCTATAATTATCTTCCCATTCAGTATTGTGACAAGATTTTAACTCTGGTTTTTTTTTAAGATATGGTACTTTCATTATTAATTGGAAATATATGAATTTTATTATTTATACATTATTAATAGTAGCTGGTTTATATTTTTTATTAAGGCTTTTCACTCGTGTTGCGTCAAAAAAAATTTCTAAAGGTTTAAGAGTATTTTTATTTATAATTTTAATTATTTTTGCAGTTTTGTTTGCAATTGGAGGTAAATTTTTACTCACATTGCCATTTACTCTTGCGAGTCTTGCTCTTTTAAAATTGAAAGGTATGTCTATTTTTCAATTAATTTCACTATATAGATTGATCAAAACTTTGAGAAATTCAGGACGATTCTCTTTTAATAATACTGCTTCAAATTTAAATACGATGTCTACTGAAGAAGCATACCGTATACTCAATTTAAATCCTTCGAAAAATTTAACTAAAGAAGATGTAAACAAGGCATACATAAAAATACAAAAAAAAATTCATCCAGATATTTCTCCTGAAACTTCTAGGTTATCTACTTTAGTAAATGAGGCTAAAGAAATTGTTCTTAATGATATTAGCTAATTTTTTAATTTATTTATAGTTTCAATTACTTTTTCCACAGAAATAAGGTTTGGGTCTGCATTTGTACCATGTGTTATTTCCTCAATATTGTACCCATCAGGCACTAATCTAAAATGGTTTTTGCTATAATCAGTGTAAGCTTTTGGAGCATCTAATAAAAATACAATACTTTTTTTACCTGATTGAGAAATTACATGAGAGCCAAAAGAGTCGTTACCTACGTACATGTCTGAAGCACACAAATAGGGTAAAACATCGTAAATTTTTTTATCACTTAATGTCATAAAATTATCATTTTCTAAATTTGAAGTAATTTCATTTTCAATTTCTTTTTCATTTGGACCACATAAAATTAAAAAAAAATATTTTCCTATTTTATTTAAATTGTTTACTAAATTAGAAAAATTTTTTGAACCCCATCTTGTTGTTGGTCCAGAAGATCCCACACCAAGCACTATTTTAAAATAATCATTTTTTATTTCTGATTTAATTTTGTCTAATCTTTCTTTTTTAATGTAAAATTTTGTCTCTGTTGGAGAATTTGTGATATTTAGTGTTTTTTCGGTAAATAATTTAGCTGTCTTAATTAAATGCAAATTCTTTTTTTTATAAAATTTATAAGAATAAATATTTTTTATACCTGCAATTTTTGCTGCAAGATATATTCTTAAACTTGGGTAAAAAATTAATAAATTTTCAAAATTAAATTTTCTTAAAATTTTACCAAGTTTAAATATGTCAAAAAATTTTTTAGTAAATTTATCTAAGTAAAATACATTTTCAATTAATGGATCATCAGCCAATGCTTCTTTTAAATTTTTACAAAGTGTAATAATTGTAACTGGCCCATATTTTTTTGCTACCTGATGGCAGTATGCGAGATGTATTAAATTCGCACCTAGTCCTGAATAGCTTAAATATATTCCTGTTTTCATAGAGAATTATACATTTTTTTAATCAGTTTTTTTCCAAGAACATTTTTATTCATTTTTTTTTGAATTATTATATTCTTTTAAAAAATATATGAGTTTATTAAAAGGTATTTATGCTGCATCAATGTCTGTGTTAAATGAAGATTTGACATTAAATATTGATAAAACAATTGAGCATTCTGAAATGGTTATAGAAAATGGTTGTCATGGGGCTGCAATTTTTGGAAGTACAGGACAAGCTCAGCTGATACCAGTTTCTGAAAAAATTAAACTTCTAAATAAAATATCAACTAATAAATACAAAGATAATTTTATTATTGGTACAGGGCTAAATTCTTTAGGAGAAATAATAAATTTAATGAGAGTTGCAAATTCATTAAATTTAGAAAAATTTTTAATTATGCCGCCTGCATTTTATAAATATAGTGATGAAGATGTTTTTAAATTTTACTCTAAAATCGTAGAGGCAATTCCAAACGCTAAGATTATATTATATAATTTTGAAAAACTTTGTGGATATAAATTCAGTGTAGAATGTGTTGAAAAACTAGCCAAAAATTTTCCAGATCAGATAGTAGGTGTTAAGGACAGTTCATATAATCTTTTTGAAAATTTAAAGATAGATAATTTTTCTGTTATGCCAGGTTCTGAATCTAAATTATTAAAAGGACTAGAATTAGGTTGTTCGGGAATAATTACAGCAACATGTAACGCAACATCAAAACTTGCTCGAAAAGTATATGATGATTTTAAGGAAGGAAAAGAACAAGAAGTTAATACCAATTTATGTGATGTAAGAGAGACATTTGAAAAATATAATTTAATTTCTGGATTACATACTTTTTATAAACATAAAGACAGTGCATACAAAAATTTACTTCCACCTTTAAGAATTTTAAATAAAGATGAAGAAAGTGATCTTCTAAATAATTTAGAAAAATTTAATTTTTCTTTAAAATCATCAATGGCAGCTTAAAATGCAGTTAGCAAGGTTCTTGAACAGTGTTTTTAAGAAAGATGGTTTTATTTTAGTCGATGCAAACTCAAAAAATTATATCATTGGAAATCCTGAAAGAGAGGATCCTATAAAAGTTAAAATACTAAATAAAAATCTTCATTATAAACTTTTACTTCATCCAGATCTTTATTTTGGAGAAGCTTATACAGATGGAGAAATAGTAATTGAAAATGGAAGTCTCACAGATTTTTTAGATTTATCTTTGATGAATTTTGGAAGAGGTGAATTAAATTTTTTTAGCTATTTAATTAATAGATTAAGAGGATCATATAGATATCTAACAAATTTCAATTTTATTAAAAAATCCAAAATGAATGTCTCACATCATTATGATATTAAAGATGATCTTTATGATTTATTTTTAGATCCCAAAAGACAATATTCATGTGCTTACTTTAAAAATGAAAATGATACTTTAGAGATTGCTCAAAATAATAAAATTCAACATATAATTAAGAAATTAAATATAAAACCAAATCAAAAAGTATTAGATATTGGATGTGGATGGGGCTCTCTAGCTATTGACATTGCAAAATCAGCAAACTGTGAAGTAACTGGAATCACACTATCAGAAAATCAATTAAAATATTGTAAACAAAAAGCCAAAGAACTTAATTTAGAAAATCAATTAACATTTAAATTAATGGATTATAGGGAACTTGATGAAAAATTTGATAGGGTTGTAAGTGTTGGGATGTTTGAGCACGTTGGAAGAAAGTTTTATAAAAAATTTTTCTCACAAGTTGAAAAACTTCTTAAAGACGATGGAGTTTCATTAATTCATACTATTGGATCAGTAAATCCTCCAAGAGATCCTCATCCATGGATTACAAAATACATATTTCCAGGTGGCTACACACCAAGTTTAAGTGAAGTAACTACTCCAATTGAAAAAGCAGGCTTAATCGTTGCTGATATCGAGGTATTAAGAATGCATTATTCTCACACATTAAGAAATTGGAAAGAAAATTGCCTAAAGAACAAAGATAAAATTATTAATATGTTTGATGAGCGTTTTTTTAGAATGTGGGAATTTTATTTAGCAGGTTGTGAAATGGCTTTTAAATGGGGGGACCAAGTTGTATATCAATTTCAACTTACAAAAAACTATACTTCAACACCTGTTACAAGAGACTATATTTATCAATAATTTATTGATAAATAATTAATTCCTTTAAATGAAAAAAATAAAAAAAAAACAAAGTAAATCTGTCAAAAAAAGTAAAAAAAAATCTCAGCTAAAATCTAAAAAATCAAAAAAAATTTCTAAAGTTAAAAAAACAAAACCTAAAATTCATAAAAAAAACAAAACTAAAAATAAAAAAAAAAATAATTTAAAGGTTAAAAGAAAAAAAATAATTATTAAAAAACCTAAAGAAAAAAATTTCCTTTTAAAAATAATTAATTTTCAAAATTCACTTAAACCTGAATTTAAATTCAGAATAAACATTAACATAGAAAAATATATCCAAGCATTTTTTGATAAAATATCCAAAACAATTAATGATTATAAAGTTCTTAAAAAAGATGAGCAGAGAAGAATAAAACTTGAAAAACAAGAACAAGAAAGACAGGAAAAACTAGCCTTACAACAAGAGAAGCAGAAAGAACAAGAATTAAAATTAAAGCTTAATGAACAAGTATTAAAGGAAGAGATTAGATTAGAAAAACAAAGAACAAAAGAAATTAAGTTATTTTTAAGAAAAGAGCAGGCATTATTAAGAATTGAACAAGCTGAAAAGCAAAAGAAATTTTTACAACAACTAAAATTAGAAAAGCAGATCGAAAAATTTAGAGTAAGAGAAGTTAAAGAATTAGAAAAATTAGAAAAAATATCATTAAAAGAAAAGAGAGAAGATTATGCAGGACTTCAACAGAGAATTGAAAAGTTAAAAGAAAAATATCGAATTATCAGAGATCAAAAAATAAGAGAGAGAGTAGAGGCTTTAGGAGTTAAAATTCAAGGTGATGAAGATAGAGAAACATTATTAAGGAAAGAAAAAGAATATACTTTAGCAAGGCAAAAAATTGAGTTTGCTCTTGAAAGTTTTTATAGAAGCGCCAGCAGTTTAGTTTTTCAATTAAATAAAAGACACATCACAAGACATATGTCTATTTTTCGATGTATCGATAGAAGATTTGAAACAGGTGAAATATTTGTTAAGTGGGATGAAGCTCCTGATGAGGAGTGGTTATTATTAATTTATATTAAAAATAATTCTCCTGACGAAGGTATAGTCATTGAAGATAAAACCAATCCTGAGAAAAATATCTCTCATGAATTTAAAAATAATGAAATATTTAAAGCTTCTGACACTATGGTTGACTCTTTAACTCAATTAATTGCAAGAAAAAGATCAAAAAATAACAATTAATTATTTTATTTAATTTAAGTATTATTAGTTATGTTTTATGGAATAATTACAATGGTAATTCTATATGTGCTGCTAAGTTATATACTTGCTTGGATCAGATTCTTTAATAGTCAGGACGAGAGGTTAGGACAATCAACTTGGAGATGGAGTTATGATTATGAAGTTGATGGAGAAAGAGATATATCAGATTTGGACGACAAAAATTTTGTAAGATTAAGAAGAAAAAGAAATAAAATTATTACTCTAATGTATTCTGTAGTTTTAATTATGTTTATTCTTTCAATGTCTTTATTGAGTCAAATTTTGATATTTTTTCTTAATTAATTTTTTAATTGTTTTTTATTTTTTAAATACAAAAAATACGCAACTATTTCATATCCATATTTAAAAATTGTAAAGATGATAGGAAGTTTGAAAAAACTATATAAAAATTTATATTTTGGTATTCTCTTCCATACATAAAGAAAAGCTTCTGCACCTTCAATTACTTGATCGTTTTCTTTAATGTGCAATTTTCTTAAAAGTTCTTTGTCATTTTTGGAAGTTTCTTTTTCTGCTTTTTTGTTATTCGTAATATCTATCCAATCAATATCTTCAATATTTTCTTTTTTATACATATTGATTTCTGATCTGCAGATTTTGCAAGAGTTATTAAAATAAACTTTCATAGAAAATTATATTAACTTTAAAATTAAGTATGTAAATGCGCCAAATGATTAGTTGAAAATTAATAATAAAGCACTATCTAAAACTGGTGAGTAATTTTTTTGACAAATCTGATTTAACAAGAAAAGATGCTGATGCAATAGTGTCTGATACGTTACATAATTGTGATGATGGTGAACTATATTTGGAGGACACTAAATCTGAGTCTATTTTATTAGATGATAATAAAATTAAAAGTTCAAGCTATAGTTCAGATTTAGGTTTTGGATTTAGAGCAATTACAGGGGAAGTGGTTGCATATTCGCACTCTAATGAAATATCAAAAGATTCATTAAAAAAATCTTCTGAAAATTTAAAATCTACACTGAAGTCTATGAAAGGTACTTATAATCAAGATATTTCAAGATCTAATAAAAAATTTTATAAGGATATAAATCCCATAGAGCAAAAAACATTAAATTCGAAATTAGAAGTATTAAATAAAGTAAATGAGTATCTAAGAAAAAAAGATCAATCTGTAAAACAAGTTACTACGAGTTTTGCAGGTGAACAAAAATCTATTGAGATTATAAGATCAGGTGGGGAAGTATTAACAGATGTCCGACCATTAATTAGATTTAATGTATCTGTGATGTTGGAAAAAAATGGAAGAAAAGAAACTGGTGTTTATGGAATAGGTGGAAGACAATCTTATGATGAATATTTAAAAAATGATAATTGGAAAACTGTATGTGAGGAAGCATTTAGAATTGCCTCAGTAAATTTAGAGAGTAAACCTGCTCCAGCAGGAGAAATGAAAGTTGTTTTAGGGCCTGGATGGCCAGCGATTTTAATTCATGAAGCTATTGGACATGGTTTAGAGGGAGACTTTAATAGAAAAAAAACCTCTGCATTTCATGATCTTATGGGACAAAAAGTTGCCAGTGAAGGGGTTACGATTGTTGATGATGGAACAATTGATAATAGAAGAGGTAGCTTAACTATTGATGACGAAGGTACACCAACAGAAAAAACAGTATTGATTGAAAATGGGATACTAAAGAATTTTATGCAAGATAGATTAAATGCTAGATTGATGAATACAAAATCCACTGGCTCAGGAAGAAGAGAAAATTACAGACACGTTGTTTTACCAAGAATGAGAAATACAATGATGTTGAGTGGAAACCAAACTCAAGAAGAAATGATCAAATCAGTAGACAAAGGAATTTTTGCAGTAAGTTTTGGAGGAGGACAAGTTGACATTACATCTGGAAAATTTGTATTTAATTGTACTGAGGCATATGAAATTAATAACGGAAAGATTGGTTCACCGATAAAGGGAGCGACATTAATTGGAGATGGTCCTTCAATTTTAAAAGAGGTTTCCATGGTTGGAAACGATATGATGTTAGATCCTGGTATAGGAACTTGTGGTAAAGCTGGACAAGGTGTTCCTGTTGGAGTTGCCCAACCTTCAATCTTAATTGACAAAATGACAGTTGGTGGGACAAAACTTTAAATTATGGTTAAGGATCAAGAGTATTTAAGATCAAAAGCATCATATTGCTTAGATTTAGCTAAAAAGTTAGGTGCAACTGGATCAAGCGTAACAGTAGGTCACTCAATTTCTGAAACTGTAAATTTTAGAAATAATACTTTAGACGAGTCTAATAGATCTGATGGATTAGCAATAAGCATTGAGACTTATTTGGGAAAAAAAAGGTCATCAATTTCTTCGTCAAACTTATTAAATGATAATATTAAAACATTAATTGAAAAATGTTTTGAAACAACCAAAAATACTCCTGAAGATGAATTTAATTCTTTACCAGATAAAGATCTTTTAGCTAAAGAAATTAAAAATTTAAATTTATATGATGAAACACACTTTGATAACGAAAAAAAAATTGAATATTTGAAAGAGCTTGAGAGCGTTGCATCTTCAGAAGAAAAAATCATAAATACAGAATCTAGTTTTACTGAAAATAAATCTAACTTTATTTTAGCAAATAGTGATGGATTTTGTGAAGGATACAAATCATCTTCATTTAGTGCATCTTGCGTTACTGTTGCTAAAGATGAAAATAGTATGGAAAGAGACTATGAATTTACAAGCAAACGTCATTTATCAGACATTAAGGGTGCAAAAGAACTTGGTAAAAAAGCGTCTGAACAAACCATAAAAAAATTAAGCCCAAATAAAATTGGAAGTGAAAAAATAAGTATTATATTTGACAAAAGGATAGCTAAAGGAATGCTAGGAGCTTTTGCTGGAGCCATATCATCATCTGCGATTTCTAGAGGAACATCTTTTCTTAAAGATAAAATTAATGAACAAATATTTACAGAAACAATAAACGTTATTGACAAACCAGATATAAATAAAGGTGTTGGATCTCAAATTTTTGATTCAGAGGGAGTAAAATCAGATACTTTAAATCTTGTACAAAACGGCATCTTAAAAAATTATCTAGTCGATACGTACAATGGAAAAAAACTTAACTTAAAATCAAATGGAAGATCTGGTGGTACAACAAATTTATATTTTGATAATGGAAACATTAGTTTCGAAGATTTATTAAAAAGTAACTCAAAACACATTTATGTAACAGAAACAATTGGCCAAGGAAGTAATTTGGTTACAGGAGATTATTCAGTAGGTGCAACAGGTTTCTTAATTGAAAATGGCGAATTTAAATTTCCAGTAAATGAGATAACAATTGCAGGAAATTTTAAAGATATGTTCAAAAATATAACTTTAGCTAGTGATTTAGATTTTGAATATTCTATCAACTCACCAACTATGATGATAGAGGGAATGACAGTTGCAGGTAAATGAGCACTTACTGTGTAATTGGATCAGGAATATCTGGTGCTACAATTTCAAATTTATTAAATAAAAAACATTCTGTAGATCTCTATGATAAAGCAAGAGGTCCTGGTGGGAGATCATCATTTAAAAGGTTAGATAAAAAAATGGGGTTTGATCATGGCGTTCAATATATTTCCCCTAAGAGTACTGAGTTTAAAAAATTTACAAAAAAACTCATAGCAAAAAAAATATTAAAAAATTGGAAGGGTCAGCATATTTTTCAAAATAAAAAAATAAAAGAAAATAAAAATCATCAAAAAATAATTGGTAGACAAGGTAATAACGATATTAGTAAGTATTTATTAAAAAAAATTAATTGTAATTTTCAAAAAGAATTAAAAAAAATTGATTATAATAAAAACAAATGGAAACTCACCTTTGCTGATGGTGACAATAAATTTTATGATAATCTTATTTTAACGTGCCCACATCCTCAATTACTTAAATTAGCAAAAAAATTTATTCATCATTCATTTATTAAAAAAAAATTAAAAATGGATGCAAATATTACAGTCATGATAAAAATGAAAAAAACAAAAAAAAATATAAGTAGTTTTTTGTTTGATGATCAAATTTTAGGTTGGGCTGCCAGAGAAAATAGCAAGTTAAGATTTAAAAGTATTTATGAATTTTGGACACTTCAAAGTACGGCAATGTGGGCAAATAAAAAAATTTTGAAAAATAAAGAAAATAAAGATTTGAATTCAAAAATATTAATTAATAAATTTTTCAATCTTACTGGTATTAAAAAAAGCAACGTCTTTTTTTCTTTAAATCATGGATGGATGTATTCATCAAATTCAAAACCTTTAAAAATTAAAAGTTATTGGAATTCAAAAATTAATTTAGGAGTTTGTGCTGATTGGTTTGTTGGACCTAGGCTAGAAGCGGGGTGGATAAGTGCTAATGACCTTTTTAGGAAAATAAACAGATAAAATTACTCAATATTTTTAATTCTATACTCCCAACTTCCCATCCTTTCATAGGTAACTTTAACTATCACTGAAGTTTTTTTATCAAGCCATATATCAAAATTTAATCTTTTATCCTCTCGAAGTGTCATATTTTTAGAAGTGAGTTTAAAATGATCAGTATCAAATTCCTTCCCATTAATTGTGATTTTTTCTTTACCGATAAATGTAACCAGTTGTTCTTTTATACTTCCAGAAATAGGGCTAATTTGGCTCTCTGCCTGTAACAATTTATGGCTCCACCAATTTCCAATTGTATTTTTCAAAGAAGCTTCACCAGAAAAAGAAGATCCTTGAATATCAAATTTATTAGTTTGATTATTTAATATTAAATTTACAAATTTTTCTTTTTTATTCTGACGTGTTTTAGATTTAAAGGAAATTAAATTATCTCCTAAATATTTTTCTTCTCCAAAACCTTCTACTTCAAAAATAGTTGCTCCAAGTAGTTTTACTGTAAATTTATATTTATTATTTACAGTTGTTTCATTATCTTTTCTAGAAAAAGAATAATTATTATATCCTATAACTTCATTATTTCTTAAGATTTCAAGTTCAATTTTTTTGAAGTTATTATAATGACCAACATGTGCATTTGAGTTAAAAATAAATAAAAAAAATATAATAATAGTGTAAAATTTTTTCATGATAATAATATAAATAAAAATTAATCTAAAAGTATCAATATTTAATGTTCCTATCTATAAAAAATATTCCAAAAGTAAATTGGAGCTCAAACGAAAGTTTGAACTTCAAGCCAAAATTTTCAACATCATTTTTTTTAATTTTTGGTTTAACAATTTTTGGTTTGGGAGAAGGTTTGTTAATTTTATCAACAACTGGAAACTCACCCTGGTCAGTATTAGCTGAAGGAATTTCACTCAACTCCAGTTTATCCATTGGAGCAGCAACATTTTTTGTAAGTGTAGGAGTACTTTTTTTATGGATTTTTTTAAAACAAAAACCAGGTCTTGGGACAATATTTAATATCATCGTGATTGCTGCCATGATTGATTTTACTCTAAATTATTTTCAACCACCTTCATCCCTTTTTACAAAATACTTATTAGCATTTCTTTCAGTAATTTTAGTAGGACTTGGTAGTGGTATTTATTTAGTAGCTAATCTTGGTCCAGGTCCACGAGATGGTTTAATGACAGGACTAACAAAAACAACAAATTTACCTATAGCCTTGGTAAGAGCTTTTTTAGAAATTACTGTTGTAATTATTGGTTGGTATTTAGGTGGGACCGTTGGAGTGGGCACACTTATATTTGCTTTTGGAATTGGACCCTGTGTAGCTTTAGGATTATTTTTAGTTGGAAAAATATTTAACTAAGCAGCTGCGCTAGTTTTCTCACTTCTTTTTCTTTCATGAGGATCAAGAATTGCTTTTCTCAATCTACAAGACTCAGGTGTAATCTCTAATGCTTCATCACTGTTAAGCATACTTAGTTGTTCAGCTATTGACATTTTTCTAACAGGAGTAAGAACGACGTTTTCGTCTGTTCCTTGTGTTCTCATATTTGTTAATTTTTTTCCTTTCATGACATTTATAATCATGTCACCTGGTTTTGGCGATAATCCAACAATCATGCCTGGATAAACAGGATCATTATGGGTAACAAACATTTCTCCTCTTGCTTGAAGGTTAAAGATTGCAAATGCTACTGCTTTTCCTTGTTCCATTGCAATTAATGCACCATTTCTTCTACCTTCCATTTCACCTTCAAAAGGACCGTAGTCGTGGAATATTCTATTAATTACACCTTCCCCTTTAGTAAGAGTTAGAAATCTACTTGTGTATCCCATCAAACCTCTCGTAGGTGCATGAAATATCAATCTTTTCTTATTTGTGCCTGTATCTTTTAATTCAATTAATTTACCTTTTCTTCTATTCATTGAGTCGATTACTTTTGAAGAGTGTTCTTCATCTAAATCCATAGTAATTTCTTCAATTGGTTCAAGTTTGTTTCCTTGATCATCAGTTTTATATAAAACTTTTGGTGGACTTACTGTCATTTCAAAACCCTCTCTTCTCATTTGAGTAAGAAGAATTTCCAACATTAATTCACCTCGTCCACTTACAACGAATGAATCTTTTCCATCATTTTCTGAAAAAGTAATTCCTACATTGTTTTGTGCTTCTTGAACTAATCTTTCTCTAATTTGAGTACTTGTAAGTTTTTTACCTTCTGTACCTGCTAATGGAGAAGTATTAACAGTTATTGTAATCGACATTGTCGGAGGATCAATCGGAGTCGCTGGTATAGGATCATTAACCTCTAAGTTACAAATTGTATCAGCAACATTTGCTTTTTCTAATCCTGCTACAACAACAATATCTCCTGCTTCTCCAACATCAATCGGAACTTTTTTAGTTCCTTCATATCTAAAAATCTTTGTTAATTTTCCTTCATCAACTTTTTCACCATTTAAATTAATAGCTTTGATTGGTTGGTTTGCTTTTGCTGTCCCTTGTGTGATTCTACCTACTAGACTTCTACCTAAAAAACTGTCTGAATAAAGCAATGTTGATAACATTGCAAAAGGTTTTGTTTTATCTAATTCTGCTGGTTTAACGTGCTCCACAATTAAGTCTAATAAAGGATTTAAATTTTCTCTTGGCCCATCAACCTCATCATCAGCCCATCCAGATCTTCCACTTGCATATAAAACAGGAAAATCTAATTGTTCTTCATTTGCATCTAAACTTACAAATAAATCAAAAGTTTCATCTAAGACCTCATTAGCTCTTTGATCTGCTTTATCCAATTTATTAATAACTACAATTGGTTTTAAACCTTGTTTTAATGCTTTCGATAAAACAAATTTTGTTTGAGGCATTACTCCCTCTGCAGAGTCAATTAATAAAAGAGCTCCGTCAGCCATGCTCAAAACTCTTTCAACTTCTGCTGCAAAATCTCTGTGGCCAGGCGTATCAATAATATTTATTCTTGAATCATTCCAGTTAATAGATGCAGGTTTTGCAAGAATTGTAATTCCTCTTTCTTTTTCTAGTTCCCCAGAGTCCATTAATCTTTCATCAACAACTTCATTTTCTCTAAATGATCCACTTTGTTTCATTAAATTATCAATCAAAGTAGTTTTACCATGGTCTACATGGGCTATAATTGTGATGTTTCTTATATTGTTGCTCATAAATTCTGGCTCTTATACATATTTAATTTGATATTAAAACTTAAAAAAACTCATGACTGGCTTGATTAATTTAAATAACTTGTGATTAATTAGGCTTTTTTTGTTTATCTTTTTTAAGTTTCCTTTTTTCTTTAAAACTTAATTTAGGCTTCTTTTTTACACCCGAATCTTTAAATGACTTTCCACTGTATCTTTTTGACATAATTTGAATTTACATAAAAAAAGGCCATCATGTGATGGCCTTTTAAATTTTAGTTTGAGAGCAGAGGGATTACATTCCCATTCCACCCATTCCACCCATGCCGCCCATACCACCAGGCATACCACCAGGCATTCCACCACCAGCAGCATCTTTTTCCTCAGGTTTGTCAGCAATCATCGCTTCTGTAGTTACTAATAATCCAGATATTGAAGCAGCATCTTGTAGAGCAGTTCTTACAACTTTAACAGGATCTATAATTCCTTTAGCAAACATATCGCAATATTCTTCGCTTTGTGCATCATATCCATGTGTTTTTTTATTTTGCTCTAACAATTTACCAACAACTACTGAACCATCTACACCAGCATTTTTAGTAATTTGTCTGATTGGAGCTTCAAGTGCTTTTCTAACAAGCTCTACTCCAGCTTTTTGATCATCACCTTTTGCTTTAACTTTATTAAGGTCTTGAGCAGCGTAAAGTAATGCACAACCACCGCCAGTTACAATACCTTCTTCAACTGCAGCTCTTGTTGCGTTCAAAGCATCTTCAACTCTATCTTTTCTTTCTTTAACTTCAACTTCAGTTGCACCACCAACTTTGATTACAGCAACTCCGCCAGCTAGTTTTGCAAGTCTTTCTTGAAGTTTCTCTCTGTCATATTCAGAAGTTGTTTCATCAATTTGTTGTTTAATTGAAGCACATCTTCCTTCGATATCAGATTTTTTACCACTTCCATTAACAATGGTACTGTTATCTTTATCTACTTTAACTTTCTTACATGAACCTAGGTCATCAAGTTTAACATTCTCAAGTTTAATTCCTAAATCTTCAGAAATAACCTGACCTCCAGTTAAGATAGCAATATCTTCAAGCATTGCTTTTCTTCTATCACCAAAACCTGGTGCTTTTACCGCAACTACTTTTAGACCACCTCTTAACTTGTTTACCACTAAAGTTGCTAAAGCTTCTCCTTCAACATCTTCAGAAATAATCATTAATGGTCTACCTGCTTGAACAACAGCTTCTAATAGAGGAACCATTGGTTGTAGGTTTGTTAATTTTTTTTCATGTAAAAGAATGAAAGGGTTATCTAACTCAGTAGTCATTTTATCACTATTAGTAATAAAGTATGGTGATAAATAACCTCTGTCGAATTGCATACCTTCAACAACGTCTAGTTCAGTTTCAATTCCTTTATTTTCTTCAACAGTGATAACACCTTCGTTACCAACTTTTTGCATTGCTTTTGCAATCATTGTTCCAATTTCTTTATCACCATTTGCAGAAATAGTTCCAACTTGTGCAATTTCATCGCTGTCTTTTACTTTTTTAGCAGATGCGACTAAGTTTTCTTTTACAACCTCAACCGCTGCATCAATTCCTCTCTTAACATCCATAGGATTCATACCAGCAGTTACGTATTTTACACCTTCTCTAACAATTGCTTGTGCAAGAATGGTTGCAGTTGTTGTACCATCACCAGCTTCATCATTTGTTTTGCTAGCAACTTCTTTAACCATCTGCGCGCCCATGTTTTCAAACTTATCTTCAAGATCAATTTCTTTAGCAACAGAAACACCATCTTTAGTAATTCTAGGTGCACCATAAGATTTATCCATAACAACGTTTCTTCCTTTAGGACCCAAAGTTACTTTAACAGTATCAGCTAAGATATTTACTCCTCTAATCATAGCTGCTCTTGCTTCAGCATCAAATTTAACAACTTTTGCCATTTTATTTTCTCCTTTAAATTAAATTACTTACTTGAAATACCCATAATGTCAGACTCTTTCATTATGCTATATTCTTTGCCATCTATTTTGACTTCGGTCCCTGACCATTTGCCAAATAAAACTTTGTCTCCAACTTTAACATCCATTGGAATTGTTTTTCCATCTTCTGTTTTAGCTCCACCACCAACAGCAACAACTTTTCCTTCTTGAGGTTTTTCTTGAGCTGTATCTGGGATAATTATTCCACCAGCAGTTTTTTCACTGCTGTCTAAAACTTCGATTAATACTCTGTCATGTAACGGTTTAAACTTCATAAATCTCCTTTATAATTCTATATAAATATGAGCCTCATATAGATATTTCATAGCCTATTTCAAGATAAGAGAATCTTTTCAGAGTAATTATGCTAGGAAAATCTAAATATTATGGTTTATAGGTAAAATAATGACCAAAAATTTAGACTTAGATGGCCTTCAGTCAATTGCTGATAATTATGACCTTTTTTACATAGATTTGTGGGGGGTCATTCATAATGGTGTCAAATTACATAACTCAGCAATAGCAACTTTAAATGAACTTAAGAAAAAAAATAAAAGTTTTGTTCTATTAACCAATGCCCCAAGACCAAATACTACAGTAAATAAATTTTTAGAAAAAATGGGCATGAGCGAAGATTTGACAAAACATGTTTATACCTCGGGTGAAGCAGCTTTAAATTTTTTAAAAACATCTTTCAAATCTAAGAATTTTTTTCATATAGGTCCCCCTAGAGATTTTGATTTATTTAATGAATTTAAAAATAATAAATCAACTGAGCTAAATGAAAGTGAATATTTACTTTGCACAGGTTTGTTCGATGACCATGAGGATGATTTAAGTTATTACAAAAACTTACTTGAAAATCACACAACAAAAAAAATGATTTGTACCAACCCTGATTTAATTGTTGATCGAGGAAATATTAGAGAATTGTGTGCAGGTTCAGTTGCTATGGTTTTTGAAAAAATGGGTGGAAAAGTAATTTATTTTGGCAAACCTCATGCAGAAGTTTATAATCAGTCCATAGACAATGTTGGTAAGAAAGTTTTGGCGATTGGTGATAATTTAAATACAGATATAAAGGGTGCTAACTTATTAAATTACCATTCCTTGTTGGTTTGTAATGGAATTCATAAAGAAGAAATACAGAACAAAGGAGTTACCGAAGTTTCAAAAGAGTATGAAGCTATCGTTAATTTTACTCAAACAGAATTAAAATGGTAAAGTTATATAAAAATTTCAATATTAATAATCACCATAAAAACTCAATTATATTAATTGGAAATTTTGATGGTCTTCACTTAGGACATCAAAAATTATTTAAATTAGCTCTATCTTATAAAAAAAAATATAATTCAAAAATTGGTGTGATTAATTTTGATCCAATGCCCAAGATGTATTTTAATAATTCATTGAAGAATTTTAAAATTTCTTCTGTAAATCAAAAAATTGAATTAATCAAAGGATTAAAAGTAGATTTTATAATTACAAAAAAATTTGATAAAAATTTTTCTAAAATAAAATCAACTAAATTTATAAAAGAAATTTTATATAAAAAACTCAATTGCAAGTTTATATTTGTAAGTAATAATTTTAGATTTGGAAATAAAAGAGAAGGTGATGTTAAATTACTTATACAAAATGAAAAAAATTATAATTATAAAGTTATTAAACCAAAGCCACTTTTAAAAAATAAAAAAATAGTATCTTCAACGATAATAAGAAATTTATTAGAAATAGGTAACTTAAATCAAGCTAATAAATTTTTAGGAAGAGAATGGACTATTGATGGAGTAGTTCAAAAGGGAAGACAAGTTGGAAAAAAAATTGGTTTTCCAACATGCAACATAGATATTAAGGATTATATCTTAGCACAGCCTGGAGTTTATGCAGTAAGAGTACTAAGGAAAAAAAATCAAAAAAAATTGAGTGGTATAGCAAATCTTGGCTATAGACCCACATTTAATCAAAAAAAAATCTTACTTGAGGTGCATTTGTTCAATTTTTCTGGAAATCTTTATAATAAGCTTTTATCAGTGGAGTTTTTAAAGTTTATTAGAAAAGAAAAAAAATTTAAAAACGTTGATCAACTTAGAAGACAAATTAAATCTGATTTAAATATTGCAAAAAAAACTAAATGAGTAAATCTAACATAAATTTACCTAAAACAGCTTTCTCGATGAAGGCCAATTTACCAATCAGAGAGCCTGAGATTCTGGATTATTGGCAAAAAATAAATCTTTATGATCAATTGAGAAAATCAAGCAAAGGTAAAGAAAAATTTGTTTTACACGATGGCCCTCCCTATGCAAACGGCAATATTCATATGGGGACAGCATTAAATAAAATTTTAAAAGACATAATTGTAAAATTTCATCAAATGGATGGAAAAGACTCAATTTATGTCCCTGGATGGGATTGTCATGGTTTACCGATAGAATGGAAAATAGAAGAGCAATATAAAAAAAATAAAAAAAATAAAAATGATGTTCCTATAGTTGAATTTAGAAAAGAGTGTAGATCTTTTGCTGAAAAATGGATTGAAGTTCACAAAGGTCAATTCAAAAGATTAGGAGTAGTTGGTGATTGGGAGAATTATTATTCTACAATGAGTTTTGATGCAGAGGCTCAAATAGTAAGAGAACTAGGAAAATTTCTCAAAGAAGGAAGTTTATATAGAGGCTACAAACCAGTTTTGTGGTCAACTGTTGAAAAAACTGCACTTGCTGATGCAGAGGTAGAATACCAAGATCACAAGTCAGACACTATATATACATCATTTCCAGTAAGATCGTCTAAGATTAAAGAGTTAGAAAAAAGTGAAATTATAATTTGGACCACAACACCATGGACGATTCCTGCAAACAAAGCTTTAGCTTACAATGAGTCCTTAGAATATGTTTTATTGCAAGTTAATGATGATGGAGATTTTCAAAACAGAAAAATAATTGTTGCAGAAGCTTTACTTGAGTCAGTCATAAAAGAATGTGGAATTAAAAATTATAAAGAGATTAAAAAGTTTAAAGGAAAAGAGTTCAAGGATACTATTTGCAATCATCCCTTTTTAAACTTAGGTTATGAAACTCAGATCCCAATGTTAGAAGCAAGATTTGTGACGACAGAGCAGGGTACAGGAATAGTTCATTGTGCGCCGAGTCACGGACCAGATGATTTTAATTTATGTTTGAATAATGGAATAAAAGCAATAGAGACAGTTGATGGTGATGGGAAATATACAAATAATGTAAAATTATTTGAAGGTGTTCATATTTTTAAAGCTAACCCAATAGTAATTGAAAAACTTAAAGAGCAAAAAAATTTATTATCAAATGGTGAACTAATTCATTCTTATCCTCATTCTTGGAGATCAAAAGCACCATTGGTTCATAGAGCAACACCTCAGTGGTTTATTTCTATGGAAAGTCATAAATTAAGAGACAAAGCTTTAAAAGCCATTGATGATACAACATTTTATCCAAGTAAGGGAAAAGAAAGATTAAAATCTATGATCGAAACTAGACCTGATTGGTGTGTTTCTAGACAAAGAGTATGGGGTGTCCCTTTACCTATTTTTGTTAATAAAAAAACCAAAGAAATTTTAGTTGATGATGAAGTTAATGAAAATATTGCATCAATTTATGAAAAAGAGGGATCTGATTGTTGGTTTTCAGATGATCCGCAAAGATTTTTGGGCGATAAATATAAAGCCCAAGATTATGACAAATTAAGTGATATCGTTGAAGTTTGGTTTGATAGTGGCTCAACTCACTCATTTGTATTAGAGAAAAGAAGTGACCTCAAATGGCCAGCATCAATGTATTTAGAAGGTTCAGATCAACATAGAGGGTGGTTTCATTCATCATTATTAGAATCATGCGGAACTAGAGGCAGAGCCCCTTTTGACTCAATTTTATCTCACGGTTTTGTTGTGGATGGGAAAGGTTTAAAAATGTCTAAATCATTAGGAAATGTGATTGCTCCAGAAGATATTTTAAAAAAATATGGAGCTGATATTTTAAGAATTTGGGTAGCATCATCAAATTATTCAGAGGATTTAAGAATAGATTATTCAATCCTAGATCAACATGCCGATTCATATAGGAAGATTAGAAATACATTTAGATATTTATTAGGAAATCTTAATGACAATTTTGAGATAATTGATCTTGAAAAAATAGAATTAAATAATTTACCTGATTTAGAACAGTACATGCTACATAAATTGTATTCTTTAAATAATAATTTCAAAAAATATTTTGAGAATTATGATTTTCACAATTTGTATAAAGAACTACTAAATTTTTGCACTGTAGATTTGTCAGCATTTTATTTTGATATAAGAAAAGACACTTTATACTGTGACTCTTTAGAAAGCGCTAAGCGAAAATCAACTATTTTATTGTTGAATATAATTTTAAACTCTCTACTTAGATGGTTTGCTCCAATATTGTCTTTCACAACTGAGGAAATTTATCAATTATTATTCAAAAATCACAAAAGTATTCATTTAGAAAATTTTTTAACATTTCCAAAAAGTTTTCATAATGAAAAAATAAATAAGAAATGGATTGAGTTAATTAAAATCAGAAATTTATGTAATGTAAGTATAGAAGAAAAAAGAGCAGCCAAAGTAATAGGATCAAGTTTAGAAGCTGAAATTAAAATTCATTTAGATCAAAATTTAGAAAGTATCACAAAAGATATTGATTTTTCAGAGCTTTGTATAACGTCTAAAGCTGAAGTTAAATATGAAAATAATATCGACGTAAATGTTCTTACAGAAAAAGCAAAAGGAACGAAATGCTCTATGTGTTGGAAAATAAATGAAAAAGCATGTGCCAGATCTAATTGTCCTCAAAGTTCTTAATGTCTTTAAATAAAATATTTAAAAATTATTTTTTAGAAATAGTTATTATTTTAATCATTTTTTTTTTAGACAGAATTTCAAAACTATTTGTAATTCATCAGGATAAACTTAATTTTAATTCTGAAATATACTCATCAAAATTTTTGAATATTCATTTAATTTGGAATGAGGGAATAGCGTTTGGATTATTTTCATTTAATGACGATTATTTTTATAATTTACTAACTTTTTTAATATTTATAGTAATTATTTTTATTATTTTTATGATAAAAAAAAGTGATCCTTTAAGAAAATTTGCACTATTATTAGTACTGGGTGGTGCTTTGGGAAATTTTTTTGATAGACTAATTTACAAAGCTGTACCAGATTTTATAGATTTTCATGTGGGAAATTTTCATTGGTTTATTTTTAATGTATCAGATATATTTATAACTATAGGTATAATTTTAATGATATTAATTGAAATTATGAACAAATCTGAAGAGACAAATAATGAAAAAATTTAATCTTATTTTTATTTTAGGTTTAATATTAACTATTTTATCAGGATGTAATACAGTTAAAGAAGGTTTTAAAAATCCAAAAAAAAATAGTAGCGATGAGTTTTTGGTGGAAAAAAAATCTCCTCTGGTGATGCCTCCAGAATTTAATGAGCTTCCTATTCCTAATGAAAATAAAGATACAGAACAAAAAGAAGAGAATAAAATTAAAAGTCTAATCACTGATAGTAGTGCGAATACCGAACAGGAAGTATCAGATATCGATCTAGAAGGATCTATTTTGGGCAAAATAAAAAATAATTAATGCTCACAAAAAATATTAAACTAAAGCTTTTTAGGGAAAAAAAGTTAAACAGAAACTTAAAAAAAAAATTAATAAGTCTCCTCAAAGAAGATAATTTTGTAATCAAATCATTAAAAAAAGAATACAAAAATAATTTTAACAAAAAGACAATTTCTAAATTTAAAAGTTATATTAATTTTAGAGTTATTGGGATGGGAGGATCCTCACTAGGAACCCAAGCGATTTATGATTTTCTAGGACATAAAATAAATAAAAAATTTGAATTTTTAGATAATTTAAAATCAAATAAAAAAAAAAATACAAAAAAAAGATATTTAAATTTAATAATATCTAAATCTGGTAATACTACTGAAACCATTGTTAATACAAATATTTTTGTTAAAAAAAAAAGTAAAAATATTTTCATTACAGAAAATAAAAAAAATTATCTTCATATTTTAGCTGAAAAATTTAAATCAGAAATAGTTCATCACAATAATTTCATAGGAGGAAGATACTCTGTTTTATCAGAAGTAGGAATGTTGCCAGCAGAGTTGATGGGTCTAGATTCAAATAAATTTAAACAACTTAATAATTTGATGAAAAATAAAAATTATTTTAATTCTTTAGTAAATAATGTTGACCAAATTCTATTCTTTGCAAAAAGAAAAAAATTTAATTCTGTGATCATAAATTATGATGAGAAATCAACAAATTTATTCAATTGGTATCAACAATTGGTAGCTGAAAGTTTAGGAAAAAACGGTATTGGTATTCTTCCTATTGTTTCAAATATGCCAAAAGATAATCACAGTGTTATGCAATTATATTTAGATGGTTTTAAGAACAATTTTTTTACTTTTTTTTACGTAAAAGAAAAAAATTCTCCAAAAATCAACAATAGTCAAATTTTACAAATGCAAAGTTATTTGAAAAATAAAGATATTGATCATATTATTTATGCTCAAAAACAAGCTACTGAAAATGTTTTTAAAAATAAGAAATTACCCTTCAGGAGTTTTGAGATTTTGAAAAGAGATGAAAAAACATTAAGTGAACTTTTTACTTTCTTTATTTTAGAAACAATCTTGTTGGGAAGAGCTCTTAAAATTAATCCTTTTGACCAACCAGCTGTTGAGTTAATTAAAACTGAAACAAAGAAAATTTTAACTTAAATAAATTTTCCAAATATTATTTTAGAAATTCCATATTTTTTTTCTTCAATAATCTTAAATTTGTCTGGAAAATTGTCCTTTTCTTTTTTATGTCTATGAATAATTATTATTCCATCCGGTTTAAGAGTTTTGAATTTAGAAAGATTATTTAAAATAGTATTAACATCTCTTTCTTTGTATGGAGGATCTAAAAAAATAATATCAAACTTTTCTTTCTTTTCTAAAAAATCAATATCAATTAAAATATTCTTCTCAATAATTGAATAATTTTTGACCGTTTTTAAATTTGTTAAATTTTTTTTTAAGATTGGTAATATTCCTTTGTAATTTTCTACAAAAATTACATGTTTTGATTCTCTTGATAAACATTCCAAACCAAAAGATCCTGTCCCAGAAAATAAATCCAGGACATAAGATTTTTCAAGGTCAATAGAAAATTTATTTGAATGATTAATAATGTTAAAAATAGACTCTTTTGTTAAATCTTTTAAAGGTCTTGTTTCTTTATCTTTAGGTTCAAGAATTTTTTTACCTTTAAAATTACCACCAATAATTCTCATTTATTAATGACTTTGTATCCAATATCTTTTCTAAAAAAACCCTTTTCCCAGTTTAATTTTTCTAAGTTTTCGTGAATATTTTTTTTTGCTTCACTGTAAGTGTTTGAAAGTGATATGAAATTTAATACCCTGCCCCCAACAGAATAAATTTTGTTATCTTGTTTTAGTGTTCCAGCATGAAATAGATAATTATTCTCATTTAAATTTAATTTATCAAAATTATTTATAATTAAATTTTTATCATATTTATCTGGATAACCATTTGAGCATAATACGACACACAAACTTTTTTTATTTATCCATTTTATATCTATTTCATCAAGTTTTTCATTAATACATGATTGAAAAATTTTAATGATATCAGTGTCTAAAGTTGGCAAAATTGTTTGACATTCGGGATCACCCATCCTTACATTGTATTCAATTAAAAATGGTTCATCCTTAACAATCATTAATCCTGCATATAGAAAACCTCTATATTTTGTTCCTAAATCATTTATACCTTTTAACGTTGGTTTAATAATTTTTTCTAAAATTTTTTGCTCTAATTTTTCATTAAATAATCTTGATGGCGAATATGCACCCATCCCACCAGTATTTTTACCTTTGTCTCCTTCACCAACTCTTTTATGATCTTGAGCTGAGCCAAAATACTTAAATGTTTTTCCATCACTAATTATGAAATAGCTCATTTCTTCACCTTCTAAAAATTCCTCAAAAAGAATATTTTTTGCAACTCCAAACTTGCCGTCAAATATTTCTTTTACCGCTAAATATGACTCTTTTTTTTCTCTACAAATATAGACACCTTTACCAGCTGCTAAATTATCTGCTTTAATTACTAATGGGTGTTTTGCATTATCTATATAATTATAAGATTCCTCAGCATTTTTAAAAACACCAAACTCTGCTGTTGGTATGTTATATTTTTTACATAGATTTTTTGTGAAAATTTTTGAACCTTCTAATTGTGAAGCAATTTTATTTGGTCCAAAAACTTTTATATTTAATTTTTCCAAGTAGTCTACAATTCCATTCACAAGTGGATCTTCAGGACCTACAACAACAAAATCGATATTATTTTTTTTTAAAAATTCATGAACTTGTTTGAAGTTATTTATATCTAGCGAAATATTTTCAGCTATTTCAGATGTTCCTGCATTACCTGGTATGCAGTAAATTTTTTCAACTTTGTTTGACTTAGATATTGAAAATGTAAGAGCATGTTCTCTACCTCCACTACCTAAAATTGCAATTTTCATATAACTATTTATATATCTTAGAAATGAAAAATAAATTAGCTAAATTAAAATATCTTCCTAATAACTTCAATGTGTTGGAAGCCGGTGACCATGTAATGTGTGCTGTTTCAGGTAAAAAAATCATGTTAGAAGACTTAACATATTGGAATGTTGAAAAACAGGAAGCTTATTACTCTTATGTAGAAGCAAACAAAAAAAGAGAACTATCTTTAAAATAATAAATTTACTTCCAACGGTTGTGAGACCAAATCCAGTGCTCAGGTTTCTTTATTATCATTTTTTCAAGAATTTTATTTAATTCATCAGTAATGGAATTTATTGATATATCTTTTGAAAAAAAGATTGGTTTATTAATAGTTATCTTAAATTTTAAATCATTTATTCTTTCTATAAAGACAGGCACTATAGGAATGTTGTATTTTTTAACTAACTGTGCTGGAATTGTTGTTGTTAATGCTTTTTTGTTAAACAAATTGCTTAAAATTCCCTCTGATACTCTTTGATCTATCATTAATGCAGTTGAAAAATTTTGTTTCTTATATTTTACTAAATTTTTTAAACCACCTATGCCTTTTTTAATCTGATTTTGGCATATATATTTTTTTCTAATTTTTTCCATTATTATATTCAAGAAAATATTATTTAATGGACGATAAATAGTTGCAAGTTTGATATTATTTTTTTCTAAACTCATTGCCATTAATTCAAAATTACTAAAATGTCCTGAAATAAAAACTACCTGTAATTTTTTTTCTTTTATTTCTTCCAAAATTTCTTTTCCATCTATTTCTATATTTTTTGCTAAATTTCCATATCTAAAATTTTTAATAAAAATATATTCTGCAAATACCCTGCCGTAGTTATTCCACATTGAAATTTTGATCTGATCTAGGTTTTCTTTGCTTATGTTTGGTAATGCTCTTTTAATATTTTCATCAATTATTCTTGTGGATCTAAAAAATGGTCCTATATTTTCAAATATTTTTCCACTCAACTTTGAGGATAATTTTACCCCTAATATTTTAAATAATATAAAACAAAACAAAGTTAGTAAAAATTGAACAAAATATTTTATAAATTTCATATTTTAGATTATTGACTCAATAAATTTTTCTTTTTCTAGGATGTTCAATTTAGATTTTATAAATTTTAAATTATTAAAGTTCATATCTTTTAATCGTAAAAAATCTTTTTCAGTTGTCACAATCTTGCAATCTAATTCTTTTGCTAAATTGATTATTTTTTTTATATCTTTATCTTTATAATGATAATGATCTGCAAATTCTAAATCTTTTAAAATTTTAAAACCATATTCTTTCATCATTGAAATGAAAGTTCCATGATTACCAATTCCTGAAAACGCTAAATAGTTATCTTTAATATTAAACTCATCTAAATTTTCTGGCATATATTTTCCTATATATATCTGAATATTTGGGTTGATATTAAGTATCTCTTTTTTAAGTTGCTCTAAATTCTGTAAATTGCCGTTTATAAATACATTTTCATAATTCTTTAAGTTACTAATTTTTTCTCTTAATGGTCCCGCGGGGATTGTAAATCCGTTCCCAATCCAATTAATATTATTAAAACAAACAATTTTTGTATCATATTCAATACTTTTATCTTGAAGACCATCATCTAAGATAGCAACCTCAAAACCTTTCTTTTCAGCTTCCGCAATAGCGTTAAATCTTTTTTCAGATAAAAAAAGTTCACCATGATTTTTTAAGAGAATTTGTTCATCTTTTTGATTACTATAATATTTTTTAATAAAACAAGATTTTATACTTTTTTTTTCTAAAATATTTTTAACTTCTATACTTAGAGAAGTTTTTCCAGTACCTCCTATATAAATGTTTCCAATGCAGATAGTTTTTATTTTAAATTTAGTTTTTTTTGGACTATTTTTAAGTAAACTTAAAAATTGAATTAATACTGCAATAGGAACTAATAAATATGCTAAAAAGTTAGGTTTCTTAATTTCCCAAAATCTAGGTTTTTTTAAATTCATTTAGGATATATTTATCTAGTTCTTTTATAGTTTTTTTTAAAATTTTATCTCCAATCTTTTTTATTTTCACCCCAGTATTTTTGTTTTTTTTGAATTTAATTAAAGAAGCTAATTGTTTTGGTGAGTAAATAGTTCTTGATACATTTAAATATTTAAGATGTTTATAAATATCAGTAAAATTATTTACATTAGGACCATGCAATATATTTGCTCCAAATCGGGCTGCTTCTAATGGATTTTGTCCACCTTTATTGACAATTGAGCCACCTAAAAATACTGATGAACTAATTTCATGAAATTTTTTTGTTTCACCAAAACTATCAACTAAATAAATATCTACATTTTTTAGTTTTTGATTTTTTGAACTATGTAAAGTTATATTTAATCCAAGGTCATTTAGTTCAGAACTAATTTTATTTACTCTATGTATATGTCTTGGAATAATAATTGTTAAAAGATTTTTATATTTTTTTTTAAGATGCAGATGCGTTTTGCCACAAAATATCTCTTCAGGATTGTGTGTGCTTGAAGCAATCCAAATTTTTTTCTTTTTAAATTCTGATATTAGGTTCGAATTAAATTTATCAGAATAATAATCTCCAATTTCTGCAAATTTTAAATTTCCTAGATTATTGATTTTAGTATTTGAAAGTTTTTTTATATAAGAAAACGTTTCTATATTTTGTGGATAAGCAATTGTTAAATTGTCAAAAACTGATTTTCCAAAGCTCTTAATTTTAATCCAATTATTAAATGTTTTTTTTGTTAATCTTGCGTTTAATAAAATTAAGGGTATTTTTCTTTTATATATATTTTGAAACATGCAGGGCCAAATTTCTGAGTCGATGAAGATAGCCACATCAGGTTTCCAAAAATTTAAAAATCTATTTATAATTTGGTAGAAATCTACAGGATAAAATTGATGCGTGGTTTTTTTGAACCTAAATTTTTTTATAACTTTTGATGAACTTAATGTACTGGATGTAATTAATATTTGTCTGACAGATTTATTTTTTTCATAATGTTTAATTAAAGGGATAACACTCATAATTTCACCTACACTTGCACCATGAAACCAAATGAGTTTGCCTTTAATTCTTTTTTTTGATGGAAAACTAAATTTTTCTGTAAACCTATTTTTATCTTCTTTTTTTTTTATTAATCTAAATACAATTATAAAAGGGGATAATATTAAAATTAACAAAACAATTATTTGATATAAAAATAACATTTCTATTTTTGTATTTGTTTTTCATAAAAGCTTTTGTAAAGTTTGGATCTTCCAAACAAATCTTCGTGATTACCATTATCAATAATTTTTCCATTATCTATTAAGTAAATATTATTAGAATTTAAAATAGTTGAAAGTCTATGAGCAATAACAACAGTTGTTTTATTTTTAGTTAAAATTTTTAATGCTTCTTGTATCTTTGTTTCTGTTTCTGAGTCCAATGATGAAGTGGCTTCATCAAGAAGAATGATAGAACTCTCCTTCATCATAGCTCTCGCAATTGATAGTCTCTGTTTTTCTCCTCCAGATAATCTTACTCCATTTTCACCAATTATTGTTTCATATTTATTTGGTAAATTATTTATAAATTCATGACAAAAAGATAATTTTGATACTTTAAAAATCTCTTCATCTGTAGCGTCGTCTTTGGCATATTTAATATTATTAATTATTGTATCATCAAAAAGTGTTGTTTCTTGGCTTACAAGAGAAATTTCTTTTCTCAAAGATTTTATGCTCACATCATATATAGATTGGTTGTCTATTAAAATGTCTCCAGATTTTTTGTCATAAAACCTTGGAATTAGATTCATAATTGTTGATTTGCCTGAACCACTATGACCAACTAACGAGGTCATTTTTCCCCCTTCAAATTCAAGATTAATTGAATTTAGTGTATCTTCGCTTTGGTTCTCATAAGCAAAATTTACATTTAAAAATTGTATTTTTGAATTTTTAATTAAAAGTCTACTTGCTCCTTTTTTGTCAATAATTTTATTTTTTTGGTCAATTATTGGAAGTATCCTAGAAGCTGCAGATAATCCTTGATTTGCAACCAAGTTTAGCGTCGATAGTGCCCTCACAGGTTGGTAAGCTAACATCATTGCTGCTAAAAAAGAAAAAAAATTATTAATTTCAAGTTCACCTTTAGACATTAGTAATCCTGAATAAAAAATTAAAATTGCAATCATTATACCGGTAAAGGTCTCCATAATTGGAGACATCCTTACAAATACAGTTTGTATTTTTTGATTTTTCTCTTTTAATTCTGTTAAAAATATATCAGCTCTACTTTTTTCAAATTCCTCTTTTTGAAATATTTTAATCAGTTTGTGATTTTTGAAAAGTTCAACTAGATAGGTGGTTAGAAAACCAGATTTTTCTTGAGCTTCGGTAGCTACTTTGCTGATTCTTTTTCCTAAAGTTTTAGCAGATAAGCTCGCCAAAGGTATCATTATGATAGATATTAGAGCCAATTTCCAATTTTGTGAAAACATTACTATTAACAAACCAACTAGTGTTAATGAATCTTTGAATAAAGTTAATATTGCATTACTTAGTAAATTTGTAATGTGTGTAACATCATAAGTAAGATTTGAAATAAATTTTCCCGAATGTTTTTTGTCAATAATTTGTGTATCTGTTGAAACTAAATTATTTACCATGTCATTCTGAAGTTTTTTTTTAATCGACTCCCCAACATCTATCATCGTGGCTTTTGCAAAGTATAAAGATAGACCTTTGGTTGTAAAAGCAAATATTATCATTAAAGGTATCAAAACTAATAACGACTGATCTTTATCTACAAAAAGTTTTTTAATTGCAGGATCTAAAAGCCATGCAATTGATGAAGTGCTCCCTGCCACTAATATAGATAAAAAAGCTGATAAAAAAATTTTATTTAAATATTTTTTTGAATAATCTTTATACAATCTTTTATAAATTTCAGATTTATTCATTAAAAATTTTTAGAGATTAAAATATTTATAAAAATAATTAGACCAAACACATTATTACTTTTAAAAGCTTTTAAACAACTAAATGGATCAGTTAAATTAAAAACTCTCATTTGATATAAAAATAAATGCATTAGAGGCAATATAGATAAAAAATAATAAATAGATTTAAACTCTATTAGATATCCTCCAATAAAAAATAAAACCAATAAAATTGAGTAACATAAAAATAAAAATTTTTTTGCATTTCCTTTAAATTTAATTGAGGTTGATTTTAGTCCTATAATTTCATCATCTTTAATATCTTGAAACCCATATATCGTGTCATAGCCTAATGTCCAAAATATGGCTCCTAAATAAAATAGAACAGGAATTATATCAATCTGACCTTTAACTGCTGTCCATCCAAGTATTAGACCATAATTAAAAGTAATACCTAAAAATAATTGAGGCCAATAAGTAAATCTTTTCATTAAAGGATAAGTAAAAGCAAGTGGCATTGAACCTAAAGCTAAAATTATAGTGAATAAGTTAAAATTAATTAAAACTATAAAAGCTAATAAGCAAAGTGTTGTTGAATAAAAGATTGCAAGTTTAACTGAAATTTTTCCTGAGGCTATCGGTCGATCCTTTGTCCTAAAAACTTTAGCATCAAATTCTCTATCTAAAATATCATTCACAATGCATCCGGCTGAACGCATTAGAACTGAACCAAGAAAAAATAAAATTAAATAAAAAAAATAGTTATTCCAACTCAAGTAAAAATCATATGCTAGTGTTAAACCCCATGCACAAGGCCAAAATAAAAGCATGTAACCGATAGGTTTTTTTAATCTTGTTAATTCAATGAAAAGTTTAATTTGGTTCATAATATTTTACTTGTAAATAACAAAGGGTAGTTTCATAATCAAATTGATTCGTATGAACATTGATTACACAGTTACTGCTTTAATGTTTCCGGCTATTCCATTGCTTATGAGTGTCTATAGCAATAGATTTCACTCATTAAGTATTTTAATTCGTCAACTTCATGACGAGCATGTTTATGAAAAGCATATTCCACCTGAATGGAAGAAGCAGTTTATCAATTTAAGTGGCAGGATAACACTTCTTAGATGGACAATTTTATTTGCTTCATTTGGCTTCCTATTTAATATGCTTACTGTTTTTGCACTTTATTTAGATGAAGTATTTGCAGCGAGAGTAATTTTTGGCTCATGTTGTTTATCCATGATTATATCAATTATTTTTTTTATTAGAGAAATTCAAATTTCAACAAATGCCCTTAAACTCCATATGTCTGATATGGATGTAGATGTAAATTAGGGAAGTATAACCGCAGGGCCAGTAAGAACTCTAGACTCTAAATCTTTGTGTGCTTGCGCAATATCTTTTATAGAATATTTTTTTGAAATTTTTACTTTTACTTTTCCACTTGAGGCCATTTCAAAAACTTTATTCGCAGCTTCATCAAGCTCTTCTCTTGTTGTAGTGTACTGCATAATACTTGGTCTTGTTAAATAAAGTCCTTTTGGCTGAATTGATTTTGCAACATTAACAGGATCTAAAGGACCAGATGCATTTCCAAAAGAAACTAACATTCCTCTTAATTTTAAACATTCAATTGAACCATCAAAAGTATTTTTTCCCACACCATCATAAACAACAGACAATCCTTTTCCTTCAGTAATTTCTTTTACTTTTTCAGCAAAATTATCTTTATTATAATTAATTACATGGTCGTAACCATTTTGTTTTGCATTTTCTATTTTTTCATCTGAACCAACAGTACCAATTACATTGCATCCTAAACTTTTAGCCCACTGACCAAAAATTTGACCAACACCACCAGCTGCTGCATGGAATAAAATATCTTCACCTGATTTTACAGGATAAGTTTTATGTAAAAGATAAAAAGTAGTTATTCCTTTTGTCATTAAAGTTGCTGCTGTTTCTAAATCAACACTATCAGGAACTTTTACCAAGTTTTTTGTTGGATAATTTCTATGAGTTGAATAGGCACCAAGAGGAGCTGCACAGTAGGCAACTTTATCTCCAACTTTAAAATCTTTAACGTTAGAGCCAACTTTAGTTATTTCTCCAGCTCCTTCAAGACCAATTGGAGAGGGAAGAGTTAATGGATAAAGTCCTGACCGATGATAAGTATCAATATAATTCAAACCAATAGCATGGTTTTTAATTGTTACCTCATCAGCTTTTGGTTCCTCAAGTTTAAGTTCTTTATATTCTAAAACTTCTGGCCCACCTGCTTTTGATATTATTACTGAATTCATAATTTATTTTACAAATGTACCATTATGATAATCTTGAACAGCTTGCAAGATTTCTGCTTTAGTGTTCATTACAAAAGGCCCACCTCTTGCAATTTCTTCATTTATTGGCTTTCCAGATATCACAAGAAATTTAGCATTAGTTTTTGATTTCACTTTAAGCTCTTCACCTTTTGTTAATAATATTAAAGTACTATCTTTAACATTATCATGTTTTTCACTGCCGATCTCTATTTCACCATTTATTAAATAAATAAATGTATTGTGAGTTGATGGAATATTAAAATTAAATTGTTTGTCTTTATTTAATTCTACATCAAAATAAACTGGCTCTACATTATGACCTTTTACAGGACCCTCAGCGTTTTCAAATTTACCTGCAATAACTTTTACTTGTTTCTCATCATCTTTATGAACACTCATTTTATTAGCATCTATATAAATGTATTCAGGCTTACTCATTTTCAATTTAGCAGGCATGTTAATCCACAATTGAAAGCCATGAAGTCTTCCTTCTTTCATAGCTGGCATCTCTGAATGAATAATTCCACTTCCTGTTTTCATCCACTGAACATCACCTGCAGTCATTTTTCCTTCACCTCCAGTGCTATCTTTGTGTTCAAAATCTCCTGCCAACATATAAGTAACAGTTTCAATTCCTCGATGTGGGTGAGGGGGAAAACCAGCAATATAATCTTCACTATTTTCTGACCCAAACTCATCTAACATTAAGAAAGGATCAAAGTAATTTGGTTCAACACCAATACTTCTTTTCAATTTTACTCCTGCACCATCCGAAGCTGGAATAGGATCTATAATTTTGGATACTTCAATTGATTTCATAGATGCTGATATAATTATCTACTTAGTTATATCAAGTAGACCATTTAAGTTTTTAATTTCATTTTGTGGTGAATAATCAAGTTTATCAAAGATATTATTATTTCTATTTACCCATATAGAATTGTATCCATAGTTTCCTCCACCAGATACATCCCAAGTATTCGCACTCAAAAAAGCAACTTCATTTTTTTCAATTTTATATTTTTTTACTGGCATATCATAAACTTTAGAGTCAGGCTTAAAAACACCAACTTCTTCAATTGAAAAAATATCATCAAACAAATTATTTAAATTATTACTTTGTACTAATTCATTCAACAAAGAAGGCGTCCCATTGGAAAGTATAGCTAGTTTAAAATTTTTTTCTTTTAAAGATTTTAATACTTCTGGAACTTCTTCAAAAGGCGAGAGAATTTTATATAGATTTAATAATTCTTCTCTCATTGAATTATCTATTTTAAATACACTCATTGATTTATCTAAACTGTCTTCAGTGATTTGCCAAAAATCTTTATGTCTTTTCATTAAACTTCTAAGCCAAGTGTATTCTAATTGTGTAGTTCTCCAATAATTTGCAAAAGCTTCCCACTTATCACCAATTTTGTCTTTACATTTTTCTGCTGCTGAATTTACATCGAATAAAGTGCCGTAAGCATCAAAAATTATTGCTTTAATATTTTTCATAAACTAATTTAATAATATGAGTAACATTAGATTATATTTTTCTAAAAGTTTATCTAATAATTTAACTGATACACTTGATAAATCTCAATCACATTACGTAAACAAAGTAATGAGAGTTAAAGAAAATGAAATGTTTTCTTTATTTAATAGCAGTGGAGAATGGGAAGCAAAAATTTTAAATATCTCAAAAGGTGTTGTTGAATTTAATGTTACAAAACAATTAAGACAGAAAGAAAATCCAAAAGAATTGTGGTTGGCATTTTCTCCAATTAAATCAAATTATTTTAACTTTATGATTCAAAAAGCAACTGAGTTAGGAGTTACAAAATTTATTCCAATAATATTTGATAGAACGATTGTTCGTAAAATTAATAAAGAGCGATTAGAGAAAGTAATTATTGAGGCGTCCGAACAATCAAATAGAATTAATGTTCCAGATATTGAAGACCCAAAATCATTAGATGATTTTTTAAATAACAATAAAGTTGATTTAATTTTCACTGATCTAAATTCTAAAAATACTAAAATAGATTTAAAGAAGGTTACAGATAAACCTACATGTGTAATTATAGGTCCAGAAGGAGATTTTTCTGAAGAGGAAAGGGCTAAGATTCTAAAATTTAGCGGAGTTCAACCATTGAAAATTAATGAGAATATATTGAGATCTGAAACAGCTGTAATTTCAGCTATATCGATCATAAAATACGCCATAAATTGATATTTTGTCGCGAAAACTAAAGTGTAATTTTTTTGAAGACGTTCTATATAGGGTAAAAAAATGAAAAAAATTTTAATAACAATTATTTCAATTTTAACTCCTTCAGTTGCGTTTGCCAACCAGCCAAAAGATTGGCAATTGGGTTTTCAAAAAGCAGCTTCGGAATCTATGAGAGATATAGTTAATTTTCATGACAAATTGTTATTACCAATCATAATTGCGATAAGCGTTTTCGTTTTATTTTTGATGGTCTATGCATGTGTCAGATTTAGAGCATCAGCAAATCCAGTTCCTTCTAAAAGAACTCACAATGTTGCTGTAGAAGTTTTATGGACATTAATTCCATGTATAATTTTAATTGTGATGGCAGTTCCATCGTTTAAAATTTTATATAAACAAGATTCAATACCAAAAGCAGATGTAACAGTTAAGGCAATTGGTTATCAATGGTACTGGGGATATGAGTATCCAGACGAAAATATTATTTTCGACTCTTACATGATTGAAGATAAGGATTTAAAAGAAAATCAGCCAAGATTATTAGCAGTAGATAATGAATTAGTGGTTCCAGTAAATAAAGTAGTTAAAGTTTTAATTACTGCAAATGATGTTTTACACGCTTGGGCTTTACCATCTTTTGGAGTTAAAAGAGATGCAGTTCCTGGAAGAATAAATGAAACATGGTTTAAAGCAGAAGAAGTTGGAACTTATTATGGACAATGTTCTGAGCTTTGCGGAATTAAACATGCTTTTATGCCAATTACAGTAAGAGTTGTTTCTGAGGAGGAATATCAAGAATGGCTTACTGGTGCTAAAATAAAATTTGCAAAAGAAATTAATGAAGAAGATCAATTTAAAAAACTAGCGAGTAAATAATATGTATACACAAACTGCATCACACGACGATCATCATACACCAACTGGTTGGAAACGTTGGGCGTATTCAACTAATCACAAAGATATCGGTACAATGTACCTTATTTTTGCAATTGTTGCAGGTGTGATAGGAACTGCATTCTCAGTTTTAATGAGAATGGAATTGATGCATCCAGGTGATGGAATTTTAGGTGGAAACTATCATTTATACAATGTCTTAGTAACAGGTCATGGTTTAATCATGATCTTCTTTATGGTTATGCCAGCAATGATTGGTGGTTTTGGAAATTGGTTTGTACCAATTATGATTGGTGCACCTGATATGGCATTCCCAAGAATGAATAACATTTCATTTTGGTTACTACCAACTTCATTCATTTTATTAATCATGTCTATATTTATGGATGGCCCTCCAGGTCAAACTGGAGTTGGTGGTGGATGGACAATCTATCCTCCTTTATCATCTACAGCAGGACAGCCTGGTCCAGCAATGGACTTTGCTATTTTAAGTTTACACTTAGCAGGAGCGTCTTCAATTTTAGGAGCGGTAAACTTTATAACTACAATTTTAAACATGAGAACTCCAGGTATGACATTGCATAAAATGCCTTTATTTGCTTGGTCAATTTTAGTTACAGCGTTCTTATTACTTTTATCACTTCCAGTGTTAGCAGGTGCAATCACAATGCTATTAACTGATAGAAATTTCGGAACTGCATTCTTTGATGCTCAAACAGGTGGAGATCCAGTATTATTTCAACACCTATTCTGGTTCTTTGGTCATCCTGAAGTATACATTTTAATTTTACCAGGTTTTGGAATGATCAGTCATATTGTTTCAACATTTTCTAGAAAACCAGTATTCGGATATTTAGGAATGGCATATGCAATGGTAGCAATTGGAATAGTTGGTTTCGTTGTATGGGCTCACCATATGTATACAGTTGGTTTAAGTACAGATACTAAAGCTTACTTCTTAGCAGCTACGATGATTATTGCTGTTCCGACGGGAATTAAAATATTTTCTTGGATAGCAACTATGTGGGGTGGTTCAATATCATTTAAGACACCTATGGTCTGGGCTTTAGGGTTTATATTTTTATTTACAGTTGGTGGAGTTACAGGTGTAGTTCTTGCAAACGCAGGTGTAGATACAGCAATGCATGATACTTACTATGTAGTAGCTCACTTCCACTATGTATTATCTTTAGGTGCGGTGTTCGCAATCTTTGCAGGCTTTTATTACTGGTTTGGAAAAATGAGTGGTTACGAGTATTCAGAATGGTTAGGTCAATTACACTTCTGGTTAACATTTATTGGTGTAAACTTAATTTTCTTCCCTCAACACTTCTTAGGTTTAGCGGGGATGCCTAGAAGATATGCAGATTATCCAGATGCATTTGCTGGTTGGAATTATATATCTTCAATTGGATCATATATTTCTGTAATTGGTTTAGGAGTATTTTTCGCAAATCTAATTTATGCATTTTATAAGAAAAAAGCTGCTGCACAAAACCCTTGGGGTGAGGGGGCAACAACTTTAGAGTGGACAGTACCGTCTCCTCCAAATTTTCATACTTTTGATGAATTACCGAAGTTTGAAGATGAAGAAAGTGCAGAAAAATCTACTACTTAAAAAGTATTTAGATTTTTTGTCTAAAATTAAATGATTAAGTCTAAGTTAAAAAATAGAAATTTAAGTCAAGAAGACGTTTTCAATTTCTCTGAGTTGTTTAAACTTATGAAGCCAAGAGTAATGTCTCTTGTAATTTTTACATGTGCAGTTGGATTGTTAATGGCGCCAAATATTATTCCAACAAAAGATGCAATAATTGGAATTATTTTAGTTTCTATTGGGGCTGGTGCCGCTGGAGCTTTAAACATGTGGTACGAGTCTGATTTAGATGCATTAATGACAAGGACTTGTTTAAGACCTATACCAACTGGGAAGGTTAATAAAAACCAAGCTTTGATTTTTGGTATCGCTTTATCAATATTTTCTGTTGTTGCTTTAGACTATTTTGCAAATACAGTTTCAGCAGCTTTATTGTTATTTACAATTTTGTTTTATGTGCTGGTTTATACCGTTTGGCTTAAAAGAAAAACGCCTCAAAATATAGTTATTGGAGGCGCTGCAGGAGCATTACCACCTGTAATTGGTTGGACTATAGCTACTAACTCACTTTCACTTGAGCCATTAACTTTCTTTCTAATTATCTTTTTTTGGACACCATCACATTTCTGGGCACTAAGTTTATATAAATCTGATGATTATAAAAAAGCAAATATTCCAATGCTTCCATTGACTAATGGTGTTGAAAGCACAAAATTAAATATATTTGTTTATTCGTTAATAATGTTGCCAGTTATTGTCTTCCCATACGCAATTAATTTTGTTGGTCTAGTATTTTTAATTCCATCATTAATTTTGACAATTTATTATAATTACTTATGTTTTGAACTTTACAAATTTAAGAAGAACAAGTTTGATGCAAAAAAAGCAAAAACAATTTTTGGATACTCCATATTATATTTGTTTTTAGTTTTTGTATTTTTCTTAATAGATAAAATTTTATGATAACACCCGATAAAAAAACAAAGAAAAAAAATATTATTACTGCTTTAGCAATTTTAGCTTTTATGGTTTTTTTGTTTGTTTTTACATTATATAACGTTGGCGTATTTGATAGGCAGATATGATTAAGAGCAAAACATTAACTCCATTACTTCTGGCAGGTATTTTTTGTTTAATGTTAGGTTTATCTTTTGCGGCAGTGCCCTTATATGATCTTTTTTGTCGTGTAACTGGCTTTGGAGGAACAACCCAAGTATCTAAAGAAGCTCCGAAAATAGTTTTAGATAAAGTTGTGAGTGTAAGATTTGATACGAATGTAAACAATCTTACTTGGGATTTTAGGGCTAAATCAAATGTCATTGATGTTAAAGTTGGTCAGGTAAATAGAATTGAGTTTGAGGTTGAGAACTATGGAGATGAAACAACTTATGGAGTTGCTAGTTTCAATGTTTCGCCTGCAAGTTTTGGTAAATATTATAGTAAATTAGGCTGTTTTTGCTTCGAAAAACAGGAACTTAAGGCAGGTGAGAAGGCAACTTATATTATGACTTTTTATTTGGACCCAGAACTGGTAAATGATCCAACAGTTAAAAACTTACAGGATGTAACTATGTCGTATACTTTTTTCTCGACAGATTATTATAAACAATCATAATTAAAAAAATATGTCAGCTGAAAAAAAACATGATTATCACTTAGTAGACCCAAGTCCTTGGCCTATATTTACATCTTTTGCATGCTTGGTACTAGCTATTGGAGCAATTTTTTATATGCACAATGATGTATCTTGGGGAATGTATTTAGGATTAGCTCTTGTAATTTATGCAGCTTATATGTGGTTCAGAGATGTTGTGATTGAAGCTGAACATCAAGGTCACCATACCCCAGTTGTTCAAATCCATCATAGATATGGAATGACTTTATTTATTGCTTCTGAAGTTATGTTTTTCGTTGCATGGTTTTGGGCATATTTTGATATAAGTTTGTTCCCAAATGAGTTTGTTGGAAATGTTTGGCCTCCACAAGACATAGAAACTTTTGATCCATGGGACATTCCATTAATCAATACACTAGTTTTATTATTATCTGGTACTACAGTAACTTGGGCTCATCACTCTTTATTAGAAGATGATAGAAAAGGATTTATTCAAGGACTAACAGCAACTGTTGCACTAGGTTTCTTTTTTACTTTGTTGCAGGCTTACGAATATCATCATGCTACATTTGATTATTCAGGACATATTTATGGTGCAGTATTTTATATGGCAACAGGTTTTCACGGTTTCCACGTAATTGTTGGAACAATCTTTCTTGCTGTTTGTTTATGGAGAGGAAGATTGGGTCACTTTACGAAAGATCACCACTTTGGTTTTGAGGCAGCTGCTTGGTACTGGCACTTTGTTGATGTTGTTTGGTTATTCTTGTTTGCGGCTATCTACGTTTGGGGAAGTTAATATTTAATCCTTGAAGAATAAGCTTCTATTTTCAGTTTTTGTTTATTTTATAATTTTAGTTTTGTTGTCATTAGGCTTTTGGCAATTGTATAGATTAAGTTGGAAATTAGATCTAATCAATCAAATTGAAAATTCTTTAAAGATTGATCCAGTTGAACTTCAAAATGTAGAAAAAAAAAATTATTTAAGAATAAAAACATCAGGACAAATTGATTTTGAAAAACAAATTTATCTCTATAATCTTAATGAAGCTGGTAAACCCGGATTCGAAGTAATTAATCCAATTAAAATAGGAAATGAAGATTATCTAATTAATAGAGGCTGGATATCTTTTGATAATAAAAACAAACCAGAGATTAATGTTGTTGATCAAAAAAATATTATTGGTACTTTAATGCTTCAATCAAAATCAAGCTCATTCAAACCTAAGAATGAAGTGGATAAAAATTATTGGTTTACACTAGATCGGGAAGATATTTTAAAATTTACAGGAAAAAACTTTTCAAAATATATTATTTATTTAAACGGTAACTACGAAAACCCAAGACCAAGAGTGATCACTGCTAAAATTTCAAACAATCACAAAAAGTACGCAATTACTTGGTTTTTGATGGCGATTTCAATCCTTTTAATATATCTATATTTTAGAAAGAAAAATTATTAAATGAGATACGTCAGCACTAGAGATACTTCAAAAACATATGAATTTAAGGATGTTTTTATTAAAGGTCTTGCTGATGATGGGGGGTTGTTTATTCCTAGCTCACTTCCAAAATATAGTGAAAAAGAAATTCAAGAATTGAGATCACTTAATTATTCAGATTTAGCAAAAAAAATTATTTTTCCTTTTATAGGAAGTTTTATGGATAAAGATGAATTGTCTAAAATAATTGATAAATCTTATTCTGTTTTTAGGAGAGAAAATGTAATTGATTTCTTAAAAATAGGAGATCGATCAGTCTTAGAGTTATTTCATGGCCCAACACTAGCCTTTAAGGATGTTGCTATGCAACTTCTTGGAAATTTTTACGAATTTTATTTAAGCAAGCAAAAAGAAAAAATTAATATTGTAGTTGCCACATCTGGAGATACAGGGGCAGCAGCTATAGATGCAATAAAAGGAAAAGAAAATTTAAATATTTTTGTACTACATCCTGATAATCGAGTTTCTTCTGTTCAGCGAAAAATCATGACTACTGGAAAACATGAAAATGTATTTAATATCGCTATTAAAGGAAATTTTGATGACTGCCAAAACTTAGTTAAATCAATGTTTTCAGACACAAAATTTTCTCAAGATATTAATATGTCAGGTGTAAATTCAATCAACTGGGCAAGAATTATTGCTCAATGTGTTTATTACTTTTACAGCTATTATCTCATTGATGATCACACTAAACCCACTAATTTTTCTGTTCCCACAGGGAATTTTGGAGATGTATACGCAGGTTATTTAGCCAAAAAAATGGGTTTGCCCATTAATAAGTTGATTGTTGCAACAAATCAAAATGACATTCTCCATAGAGCTATTTCAAACGGTAATTACGAGGCTGAGACTGTTTCCGAGACTATTTCTCCTAGCATGGATATACAGATTGCAAGTAACTTTGAGAGACTTATTTTTGATTTGAATGATAAGAATTCAGAACAAACATCAAAAGACATGATGAAAATTAAAGATGAAGGAAAATATTCAATTGATAAAGAAAAGTTAAATTTAATTAATCAAGATTTCTTATCAGCAAGAATGAGCGAGACCGAAACACTTGATATTATTAAGTCTGTTTATCAAGAATTTAATATTGTTTTAGACCCTCATACTGCAATTGGTTATGGAGCTTTTGATAAACACAATCTCAATGGTAATAATATTGTGCTAGCAACAGCACATCCGTGTAAGTTTCCTGATGCAATTCAAAGTGCTATAAATATTAAAGCTGAGTTACCAAATGAACTTCAATTTATATTAAATGAGAAAGAAAATTATGATATTCTTGAAAATGATATTGAAAAAGTAAAAGAACATATTAAAGATAGATCCAAATGAAAATAAAAGAAAACGATAACCTACCAAATTCAGAAATTTTTGTTCTTCAAGATGGAGAGCCTGTAAAAAAAAATATAGAAGATTTTTTTAAAGACAAAAAAGTTGTAATATTTGGACTACCTGGGGCATATACTTCTGTATGTTCTGCTAAACATTTGCCAGGATATATTAAGATGCATGATCAATATAAAGAAAAAGGTATTGATCATATAATTTGTATTTCAGTAAATGATCCCTTTGTGATGAATGCTTGGGGTAAACAAAATGATGTAGGTGAAAAAATTGTTATGATGGGTGACCCATTTCTTAATTTCACAAAAGAAATTGGTGCAGATGTTGATAAGAGTGGCAGAGGTTTAGGGATTAGATCTAATAGATACACGATGTATGTTGATAACATGAAGGTTATTAAACTTCAGGAAGAAGCAGATACAGGATCTTGTGAAATCTCAGCAGCAGAAAATTTCTTTAAATTAATCTAGACTTGCAGCTTTTTTAGCTAATAAATCAACTTCTTCATTTAGTGGATTTCCAGCATGAGCTTTAACCCAGTTCCACTTAATTTTAGAATTATTATTCAAATCATGCAATTGAACCCATAAATCTTTATTTTTAACATCTTCTTTATTAGATGTTTTCCAATTATTTTTAATCCAATTGTGGATCCAATCAGTAATTCCATTTTTAACATATTTAGAATCCGTGTAGATTTCTATCAAATCTTCAGAATTTACCTCTTTTAATGCATTGATTGTCGCCATTAATTCCATTCTATTATTTGTTGTATCTTTTTCACTTCCACTTATTTTTTTCACTTCATTATCAGTGCATATTATTGCTGCCCATCCACCATTTCCTGGATTTTTTAAACATGAGCCATCAGTATAAATTTTAATCATTAAATCAAATAATCTTTAAAACTATTCAAATTGTTATGGGTAATAAGTTTTTGATAATATTCGTTTGGATCTTTAATTTTGATTAATGCTGTTTTTGGAGTATTTGTATAATCAAATAGTCTAGTTAACAGATATCTTAGAGCAGCACCTCTGCACAAAATATTTAAATTGTTTTTTTCATTTAAATTAATTTTCTTAACACTGTTGTATCCCTTGATTAATTTATCAACTTTCTTCTTATTAATTACAAATTTTTTATTTTTTTCATCAAAACATAGTGCATTAATACAGATTGCTATTTCATACATATAGTAATCGTTAGCAGCAAAGTAAAAGTCTATAATTCCCGACAGCTTATTTTTATCAAAAAAAATATTATCTACGAATAAATCACCATGTATAATTCCAGAAGGAAGATTTTTTGGCCAATTTTTTTTAATATCATTAAAATTATTAAATAAAAATTTTTTCAAATTTGATCCTTTATTTGATTTAAATTTAATACTCTGGAGTAAAGGTTTTAAATATTTTACACCCATTGAATTTTTTCTAGTAAATTTTATCTTCTTAGTAACCATATGCATTTTAGCTACTGCTTTTCCAATAACATAGCAGTCACTTTCGTTAACTTTCTTTTTATCTTTTCCACTTAAGAAAGTCACAATACAGGCTGTTTTATTTTTTAGTTTAATTAAATAATTTTTGTCTTTAGTTTTAAGTGGTCTTGGGCAATTAATTTTTGAATCATTTAAATAATCCATTAATTTCATAAAAAAAGGTATCTCTTTTGGAAGAACTCTCTTCTCAAAAATTGTGAGAATAAACTTTTTATTTTTGGATTTTAAAATGTAATTTGTATTTTCAATTCCTTTAGTAATTCCTTGGAAACTTAAAATTTTTTCAATATTAAACTTCTTATTTATTATATCGATATTACTCTGATTTATTTTTGTATATACAGCCATTTAATTTAATTTGTTAGGAACTTTAAAGACCACATTTTCTTTTATAATTTCTACTTCCTCAAGATTTATAGAAAATTTTTTTTTTAATTCATTAATAAAATTTTCTACAAGAATTTCGGGTGCTGATGCTCCTGATGATATACCAATAGTATTTGAATTCTGTATTTGATCAAAAGGAATTTCACTTTCAGAATGAAAAAGTTGTGAATTTTGACAACCTGATTTTTTTGCTACTTCAACAAGTCTAACTGAATTTGAAGAGTTTCTACTACCTATTACAAAAAACATATCACACTTTTTTGCAATATTTTTTACTGCCATTTGTCTATTAGTTGTTGCATAACAAATATCCTCTTTTGCTGGCTCTTTAATGTTTGTATATCTATCTTTCAAAATTTTTATTATTTCTTTAGCGTCATCAACAGATAGTGTTGTTTGAGTTATATAAGCCAATTTTTCTTTATTATTGGTTTTATACTCCATTGCTTCAGCTTCATTTTGAACCAAATCAATAGATCCTTTGGGTAATTGGCCCATAGTGCCTATTACTTCTGGGTGGTTCTCATGTCCAATCAAAATAATATGATAACCAGCTTTATTTAAGTTTTCCGCTTCTCTATGAACTTTAGAAACTAGTGGACAAGTAGCATCTACATAAGTCATTTTATAATTTTCAGCATCTTCTGGTATTTTTTTTGGAACACCGTGTGCAGAAAAAATAACAGGTCTAGATTTGTCATTAATTTCCTCCAATTCTTCAACAAAGATAGCACCTTTATTTTTTAAATTATCAACAACATGCTTGTTATGAACGATTTCGTGTCTAACGTAAACTGGCGATCCATATTTTTGAATAGATTTTTCTACAATCTCTATAGCTCTCTCAACACCAGCACAAAAACCTCTTGGAGCAGAAAGTAAAATTTTAATTTGTTTGTTTTTCATTTTTCTCTAAAAAATATTCCAGCAATATATGTGGAAAGGTTAAAGACGCCAAACCAATAAAAATTAGTTTTAAGATTGCATCATCTAAATAATTAACGTCATTTAACAAAAATAATACAATTATTGAAATAAAGATTGTTAAAAGAGTAAGTGGTAAAGCCTTTAAAATAAATAATTTTAGTCCATTTTGGAGATTGTTTTCATCAAGGTCGGTCGCAAGCGAAATAGAGTGCCTCACAGAATGTAAAAAACAAAAATAAATTGTAAAAGCTATTAAAGGAGTAAAGTAGTAATTTAAAATTATAATTGAGAAATAATCAAAAAAAATAGTGAATTTTTTTAATTCAAACTTATCAATAAATAAAAATACACTTGATAATGAACTCAAAATAATTGATATCTCGATTATCTTTTTTTCTTCTAAAAATTCTAAGAATAAATAAAAATTTTCATTAACAACAAGTAATGATTTGAATATTTTCACAGTATCATCAAAATGAAAAAAAAGCGGGGCAAGAATTATGAGCGATCCTTTTAAAAGGTATAATAATTGAATTAAGTACGATTTTTTGTTTATTAAAAATTGTGTATCTTCTTTACCAAAATGAAATGCTGCCACTATAAGAAAAACTAACAGTGTGGTTGCAGGTAAGAGTGACCAAATAATAATGACGCAAACCGCTATAAAAATATAAAAGATATAGAAAATATATATTCTTTCAAAATTAAACAATTTAAGAAGTTTTTTACCTTTAATATTATCTAATGCACCGTGTGAAACTCCAATAGTTAAAATTAAAAATAAGCATATTGATGATGAAATATCTAAATAATTTAATTTAAACATCACAACAGAAAATATATTAATTAGCAAAAAAAATATAAATGAATGATTAAGGTTAATTTTTTTAATTAATTGATTAGTCATTTAAAATAATTCTTTTAAAAATTTCCATTTAGGCATTTTTAAAATTATTTCTAAATCTTCAAAAAAATTACTTTTATTAGATAAGAAATTAATAGCAGTCTTAGGTGAACTATTGAACATTTTAAAAAAAATTTCCCCCATATCTGAAGAGTTATTTCTTAAAACTTTCAAAAAAATATTGTCCAAAAAATCATATTTTTTCTTAATTTTAAACAATTTAGCTTTAGAAATATTTTCAATGTTTTCTGTTATATATTTGCTGTGTTCCTGAATATTTAAAAAAGTATAACCCGTGCTTAATCTTGTCATATCACCGGCTGATCCAATATATATTTCATTTAATTTTTTTAGATTTTTATTTCTAAATAAAGGTATAGAGCCTTCTTCTTTAAAATTGATTTTATAATTTCTGATATTTAAATGGTTTTTTAAGTATTGATCTATTTGATTATCATAATCTTTTATATTTTCATTACTTAAATTTGATATCCAGGTAGTTTCCACAAGAGCACTTTTTTTTGAAAAAGGTAAAGTGTAAAAAAAATGAACCTCATTTTTTTGATCACACGCAAAATCCATTAAGTTAAATATTTGGTCATCAAAAAAATCTTTTTCTGTTTCAATTTCTACACCACAAAAATGTTGCCACAAATTATTTGTCTTATTTTCAAAATTTGGAACGCTGTTAAAAATTATTGAATTTGATAATTCAATATCATTAATATTCTTAAAAAATTTTATATTTTCATTTAATTTAAGTTTTGAAAGAATTTTGTCATAAAATTTTCCAGTATCTATAGATTGATAAGGTGTTAGCTTGCAATCAATAAACTTTGTATCATTAGGAATGTTTATAGAAAAATTATTCCAACTTTTTTTTACACAATCATCAAAATTATGTGGAAATACTTTCCAAAATGACCAAGTTTTGTCTCTTTTATATTCGTCCCTAGGCTCAATTATAGCCAAAGATTTATTTTTTAATTTATCAGAAATTTCAAGTTCATAAGCCAAAGACAAACCTGCACAACCACCACCGATAATTATATAATCAAAATCTTTCATTTAAATTTATCTCTTCATTAATTAATGAATGATCATGTTCAATGTTATTATCATTTTTATTTGTAAATGTTAAAATTATTAAATCAAATATTGATAAAAAAGTTTCAATAATTTTTTCAATTTTTGTTACATAAATTTTTTCAGAATTTTTATAATTTTCTAAATTATTTTTATTAATTATTTTGTGTCCAATTTTTCTGTAGACTCGCCTTGCAACTAAAATAGAGAATCTGAAACTTAAAGGTATTTCTTTAATTGAGTAAAAAGAATTTTCATAAAATCTTTCAGATAAAGAAATGGTAGATTTGATATCGTTGAAATTTTCATTGATATAAATTCTTTTATTATTTTTATCTTCAATTACGTCTCTTGAAATATTGGTAAGCTGCATTGCTATTCCAAGATCGATAGCTGATTTCAAGGAATCTGTCTTATTAACTTTTAAAATTTTTGCCATCATTAAACCAACTGTACCTGCTACTCTATAAGAGTAAATTAATAACTCTTTTTTTGATTTTAATTCCACTCTTTCTTTAATATCTGAATTAATCCCATCAAATAAATCATTAATTACTTTTGTTGAAATATTAAATTCATCTATAAGTTCCCAAATATTTTTAATAACAATGTTTTTAAAGTTTTTATTTAAAAAATCTTTTTTAAAGTTTTCAAATTTAATTATTTTGTCTTCTAATTTTGCTGGATCATCTGCAATATTATCCGCTTCTCTACAAAAATCATAAAGCGCAGAACATTTGTCATAAGTTTTTTTTGGTAAAAAAAAACCAGCCCAATTAAATGATTTTGCATATGTTGATAAATAATTTTTAGTTAACATTCTAGATCAATTTATCTAATACTTTTGCTGATGAAAGTACTCCTGGTACTCCCGCACCTGGGTGAGTTCCAGCACCAACAAAATATAAACCATCATAAATCTCTGATTTATTATGAAATCTAAAATAAGCTGATTGAGTAAATTTAGGCTGAATTGAAAAACCTGATCCATATTTTGTATTTAGTTCTTTCTCAAAATAATCAGGTGTAAGATAAAAGTCTGATACAATATTATCTCTAAGATTTGGCATTAAATCATTTTCCATTTTATCAATCACAAGATTTTTCATTTTTTCACCTTCTATTTGCCAATCTATATTTGATTGATTATTTGGAACTGGAACCAATACATAAAAACAATCACTACCCTCAGGAGCCATGCTCTTATCTGTTGCAGAAGGTCTATGTAGATAATAGCTAATATCGTTATTTAATTTTTTATGATCAAAAATATCATCCAGATGTTCTTTATATTTGTTTCCAAATTTAATTGTATGATGCTCAACGTTTTCATAGACTTTTTTGGTTCCAAAATAATAAACAAATAAACCCATTGAGTAATCCATCCTCTTTTGTTTCCAATCAAACAGCATTGAGTTTTTTAAGTTTTTACTAGTCATCTTTTCATAAAAAGCAGGAGGGTCGGCATTACAAATAACATTATCAGCTTTGATAATCTCTTCATTGTCAACTACAACACCAGTAATTTTATTATTCTTAGTAATAATTTCTTTTACCTCAGTATTTTTTATTATTTTGATTTCTATTTCCTCCATTAACTTTTCAAATCCTTTAATTATATTTCCTGTACCGCCCATTGAATAATGAATGCCCCATTTTTTTTCTAAATAAAGAATTAGCCCATAAATTGAGGTAGTTGTGAATGGATTACCACCAACCAAAAGTGGATGCATACTAAGCATCCTTCTTAATTTTTCATTTTTTACATAAGAAGATACTAATGAATAAACTGATTTATAACTCTTAAGTTTTAATAATGCTGGCAGCTGTTTCATCATAAAAAAGGGTCTATCAAATGGAACATCTGCAAGTTCTAAAAATCCTTTCTCAAAAATTTTTTTGGTAAAATTTACTAAATTTTCATAACCCTTAACATCTTCTTGATTTAAATTTTCAATTTGTTTTTTCATTTCTATTTCATCACCTGAGTAATTAAATTTAGTTTGGTCCTCAAAAACAAATTGATACCAAATTTTAAGTGGGGTTAGTTTTATGTAGTCCTCAGGATTTTTAGAAAACAAACTGAATAGTTCGTTAATTAAATATGGAGCTGTTATTACTGTTGGCCCAGCATCAAAGGTAAAACCATCTTTTTTGAAAACTCTAGCTCTTCCACCTAGATCTGAATGTTTTTCTATTAATTTTACTTTATGTCCTTTGGCTCTTAGTCTAATTGCTGTAGCAATACCACCAAATCCAGATCCAATAACTATAGAATTCATTGCTGTAATTTATAGCTTTTTAAGGAAATTGTAACCGTATTATGAGTTTATTTTTTTTAGCTGTTCTTTAGTTTCTTCTAAATTTTTTTGAAATACAGCATCCAGTTTAGATTTATCAACTGATGTAGTTATGATTTTTTTTACTGAATCTACCGCTATTTTGATTGAAGCATCTTTTATTTCTTTCAATGCAGCCTCTTTCATTTGGCTAATTTTATTTTCAGCTAAACTTTTTTTAATTTCTGATGATTTATGAAATTTATCATTTAAATCTATTATTAATTTATCCGACTCTTTTTTTGCATTCTCCAAAATTTCATTACTTACTGAAGTAGCGGTATCCAATTTTTTTTGAGCATTATCGAGCAAAGTTTTTGCTTCTGTTCTCAATTTTTCACTTTCATCTATCTCATTTTTGATGTCAGAAATCATACCATCAAGCATCTGAGAAACTTTTTGTGGAATTTTAAAGTAAAATAAAACCCCGATGAAGATTACAAATGAAATTGCTACCCAGAAAGTTGCATCAATTGCCATAGTATTTATCTCCGTTTCTTCTAGATAGATCGTCAACAATTGCTGATATACTGCTATTATTTACTTCAGCACCAATCAGTTTCTGAAGTAACTCAGATGACGTTTCTATAGCAATTTTATTTATTTTGTCAGGCGCATTATCTCTTAAAGCTTGGATTTCTTTTTCCGCTTTAGCTATTTCGTCATCTATTTGTTTATCAAGAACGTCTCTTTTAGCATTTATATCTTTAACTGCCTTTTCTCTTGCTTGATTAAACATAGCATTAGCTTCAGTTTTGCTTTTTAAAATTATTTGATCATATTCTTGAAGTTTGGTCTCACTATCTTCTCTTTGTTTTTCAGCTGCCTCAATATTTTCTAGAATTTGAGATTTTCTAGATTCTAAGTTGTTACTAATTTTTGGAAGGATTAGTTTAGATAAAACCAAATACATTATCCCAAAAGTAAGTACCAACCAGAAAATCTGAGAAACCCAAAACTCTGGATTTAATTGAGGCATACCCCCACTTTCAGCGGCAAAAGCTTCTTTGATAAAAAAGAAGCTTAAAAATACCAGATGAAGATATATTTTTTTGACCATTAACTTAAAACGCAAATAAAATAATCAATGCAACAACTAATCCAAATAATCCTGTTGCTTCAGCAAGTGCAAAACCTAAAAGTAGGTTAGGAAATTGTTTCTGAGCTGCTGATGGGTTTCTCATAGCACCTGATAAATAATTTCCAAAAATTATTCCAATACCAACACCGGCACCAGCTAAAGCTATTGCTGCTAAACCTGCTCCGATCATTTTTGCTGCTTCTAATTCCATTATATCCTCCTCTGTTATTAATGGTGTAAATTTAATGCATCATTTAAATAGATGCAGGTTAAAATTGCAAAAACATATGCTTGAAGAAAAGCAACTAATATCTCCAAACCAGTTAATGCAACCGAAAAACTTAGTGGAAGCCATCCACCAACTATTCCAAGACTAATTACAAAGCCTCCGAAAACTTTCATCATTGTATGACCAGCCATCATATTTGCAAATAATCTAACTGATAGACTTATTGGTCTACTTAAATAAGAAATAATTTCAATAACTACTATTAAAGGAAGTAATACTGCTGGTACTCCACTTGGTACAAACAATTTTAAATATCCAAAACCATGTTTAATAAATCCAATTACTGTTACGCCAATAAAGATAAATGCAGCAAGAACAAATGTAACGATAATATGACTAGTTACAGTGAATGTGTACGGTATCATTCCAAACATGTTGCAAAATAAAACAAACATGAACAATGAAAAAATAAATGCAAAATATGGTTTTGCTTTAGAACCAGCTGTATCACTAATCATTTTAGCAACAAAGGTGTAGCTAAGTTCCGCTAATAATTGAATTTTATTTGGTAAGATTGAATTTTTCTTAGATCCTAAATTAAAAATTAATAAAATAGAAACAGTGCTTATAATCATAAACAAACTTGCGTTTGTAAAAGATATATCAAATGCTCCAACTTTTATTTCAGGTCCAATTCTATAAACATCGAATTGGGACATCGGGTTTGCTGCCATAGTACTAACTTATTTTTGCATCTTTTTTGCTGATCTAATCACGTTTGTTATTCCAGCGACCACCCCAACAAAAAAAAATATTAATATAAACCAGGGTTTAGTACCAAAGGTCTTGTCAAAAATAAACCCAATAATTGTCCCGACGGCCACTGCAGAAACAAGTTCTGTGCTCAATTTGAATGCAGTTCCAATAGGCGAGGGATTATCCTTCTTGTTATAAAGATTTTTCTTGGAAATCTTGCTTTTTGCAATCTCTAAGCGAGTTTTAAAAGGGTCTTTTGCCATTTATTCTGGTTAAGCAACCATACTTTCTGCTTTTTGAAGGTCTACGGCTACCAGTTGGCTTATCCCTTTTTGAGGCATAGTTACCCCATATAGCCTGTTCATTTTAGACATTGTTAAGGCGTGGTGAGTAACAATTATAAATTTAGTGTTAGTAATTTTAATTAATTCCTCTAGCAAGCTACAAAATCTTGTAACGTTAGCATCATCAAGAGGAGCATCCACCTCATCTAAAACACAAATTGGAGAAGGGTTAGTTAAAAATACTGCAAATATCAAAGATAGGGCAGTAAGTGCTTGTTCACCACCAGATAATAAAGTTATAGATTGAAGCCTTTTTCCTGGTGGACTGACTAACATTTCTAAACCAGCTTCTAATGGATCATCAGAGTCTACTAATTCAAGCTTGGCATTTCCTCCATTAAAAAGTTTTGTATAAACCTCATTAAATTTTCTGTTAACTTTTTCAAATGCCTCAACAAGTCTTTCCCTTCCTTTTTGATTTAGCTCATCAATACTATCTTTAAGTTTAACAATTGCGGTAACTAGGTCACTACGATCTTGTTCCATTTTTTTTATTTCTTCTTCATACTTACTAGTTTCCTCATCTGCTTTTAAATTTACAGAACCTAATTGATCTCTTTGTTGTTTTTTTTTATCTAATGCATCTTCTTGATCAACATGATTTGGAAGTTCTTCAACTCCAAATAAATTTGAATTTTCTAAAATATTTTCTTCTGTTAAATTTAATTCTGTATTCACTCTATCAAGCAAATCATTTTTTCTTTTTTGTAAACCTTCTATGGTTGCACCTGAGCTAGCTTTTCGCTCTCTAATTTGAATTGATTGCTCTTGTATTTCATTTAGTTGAGCTCTTAAAGTTTCAATTTTTTTATCAGTTTCTTCTACAATTTTTTCGTTCTCTATTTTTTCTTCATCAGAAATTCTTAAATTTTCTGTAATTTGACCTTTTCTTTCTGCTTGTACTCTTGGCTGATTTTCTAAATCATTTAATTGTTTAGATAATTTATTTTTTCTTTCAGTTAATTCATTTACCATCTTTTCTGAATTAGATAAAAGATTTTTCCAGCTTTCTATTTCAGTCTCTATTGTTTTTATTCTTTCATTTCTTTTTACTGATTCATTCTTTATTGACTGATTTTTACTATATGCATCAGCATATTTTTCTTGAAGTATTTTTATATTATGAGATTTCTCATTTACACTTAATAGCTCTGTTCTTGATTTTTCATTTTTTAAATCATTAATAAAATTGTCTAATTCCATATTACATCTATCTAGTAATGTAACTGCTTGATTTATCTCATTACTATCAATTAATTCTTTTGCTCTAGTAATTGAATTTTTTACATTCTTTATAGGACCAATGCTTATTTTAATTGTATCGTCAGCTAAATTATTAACAACTTCGTCAACTTCTTTTTGCTCTCTTTCAAGTTCATTTTTTGCATTTTCTAGATCTTCGTTTGATAACTTTTCTGTTTCAAAATATTTTGAATCTACTTCAATCAAGTCTGACTTTTCTTCCTTTAATCTTTTTTCATTAGAGTTAGCATCAATAATAATTCCATTTTCTCTTGATATGTCTTCGTCTAAAGTTTTTATTGATTTCTTAATTGTTTCAATTTCATCTTGAATTCTAGTATTTTCCTCATCTAGGTTCTGTAGTTCCAAATTAAGTCTCTGTATTCTTGATAAATTCTCAATATTTTTTTCTCTAAGTGGAGCAACTTTATCGGTTGAAGTTTTTATTAAGTTTTCAAGTTCAGATATCTGATTGTTGAAACTTTCAACTTCACCTCCTGCCTCTGTATTAATTTCATTTTCTATTCTTATCTCCTTATCGATATCCAATAATCTTAGATAATATAGACCAGCCTCTATTTTTTTTATTTCTTCTGAAATTAATTTGTATTTTGTAGCTTCTTCAGCTTGTTTTTGAAGATTTACTAGTTGTTTTTCTTGTTGCCTTCGTAATTCATCAGCTCTTTTTAAATTATTTTCAGCCGCACCGAGTCTAAGTTCAGCTTCATGTCTTCTTACATGTAAACCAGAAATTCCAGCTGCCTCCTCAAGTATTGCTCTTCTGTCAGTAGGTTTTGCTGTCACTAAAGCTCCAATTCTTCCTTGGCTAATCATAGAAGGGGAATGTGCGCCCGTTGAAAGATCTGCAAAAAACATTTGAGCATCTCTTGCTCTTACTTCTTTGTCATTAATATAAAATTTAGAACCCTTATCTTTTTCAATTTTTCGTCTAACTTGAATGTTTTCTAATTCACGATACTGAATGGGACCTTCTTTTTCTTTGTTCTCTACTTCTATGGAAACTTCAGCAATATTTTTTGATGCTTTATTTGATGTACCTGAAAAAATTACATCTTCCATTCCTGAACCTCTCATACTTTTTGCAGAGGTCTCTCCCATCACCCATCTCAAAGATTCAACTATGTTAGACTTTCCACAGCCATTAGGACCAACTATTCCAGTAAGGCCTTCTTCTATTAAGAAATTTGTTTTTTCAGCAAATGATTTAAATCCATTTAATTGGATTTTTTTAAACTCCATGCACTAACTTATATCATTTTTTCTAGTGCTTTTTTCAAATTTTTATAATTAAGTTTTTTTTCGAATTTTTCGTTGTTTATTATTATCGTAGGGGTTGCGTTTACTTTGAAATTTTTTGCACCCTCTATTCGGTCATTTAACACAAAATCCTCAATATTTTTGTTATTCACACAAGATTCAAAATCGATAGAGAAACCTTCATTTTTTAAAAATATTTGAAGATTTTTATTTGCTTCTTCAATAGAGCTTCCCTTTACCCATTTTTGTTGGTTAGCATATAAACTTTCCAAAATATCAGCATTACCATCATTTTTACATTGAGCAACTTTTGAAGCGTTGAAGGCGGCAATATCTAAAGGAAAATGTCTAAATTCTATTTTAGCAAGACCTGTGTCCAGATATTCTTTTTTAAGTTCTGGATAAACGTTTTTATGAAAATTAGCACAATGGCTGCAAGTTAGTGACTCAAACGCAATTATAGTTATTTTTGCGTCTTTATTTCCAACAATAATTCTTTTTATTTCTTCAGCATTTAAATTTGAAAAGCTTCCCAAAACAATTATGGCAAGTAATATAATTTTTTTCATTTTTCTTTATAAACTTTTGTTAATTCTGTTAATGATTTTTTAATCTTTTCGTTTTTAACATCTTTGATTTTATCTCGATATTTACTAATTGCCACATTATTAGAATTAATTTCATTCAAACTGCTAGTTTTTTGTTCGTCATCAAAGCTAATAAATTTAAGCTTTTCAACAACATCGTAGCCGAAAAAATTATTCATTTTATCTAAAATATTTTTTTTTGAATATTCTACATCTACCTCATGGCCTCTTTTAACCATCACAACTAAAGTACTCACACCAAATCGATTTGAGTTTTTGAATGTTTTTGGGAAACAGACTTTAAACAATTCATTTCCAACTAAATATTTCCAATTACTCAGTGTTTCTGAATATATATGACCTTTTTTATTAATAATTTTTTTTAGATTTTTTGGCAAAGTGTCTTTGAAAGATCTTAACCCTTGAATGCTATTATTTCTCTGCTTAGTATTATTTTTAAATTGCATATGAAAGATCTAATAATAACAAATAAAATTCTCAATTGGTACGATATAAATAAGAGGTCTTTACCTTGGAGAAATAAGGTTTCACAAGAAAAGAAACAATACTTTACATTGGTTAGCGAGTTCATGTTGCAACAAACTCAGGTTGCTACTGTGATACCTTATTTTAATAGATTTATTAAAAATATCCCTAATATTGAAAAGTTATCAAAATATAATAATAGAAAATTAACCAAACTTTGGGAAGGTCTTGGATATTATTCAAGAGTAAGAAATTTAAAAAAAACTGCTCAAATAATTGTTAAAAAATTCAATAAAAAAATACCTAGAGATTTTTATGAATTAAAATCATTACCAGGTATTGGCGATTATACAGCGAGTGCAATTTCAGCAATCGCATTTAACAAACCAATAATTCCTTTGGATGGAAACATTGAAAGAGTATTAAAAAGATACTTATATTTAAAGAAACAAAGTCAAATTAAAAAAGAATTCTTACAAGATCAAAAAAAAATTTTTGGCACATCAACAAAAAGATCAAGCGATTATGCGCAAGCTTTGATGGAACTCGGTGCATTAATTTGTAAACCTACAAACCCTTCATGCAATAAATGTCCATTATCTTATAATTGCAAAGCATTTAAAAATAAAAATTTTGATTTAGTGAAATTTAAGAAAATTAACAAGGAAACATATTATAAATTAAATGTTTATAAAAAAAATAACCAATATTTATTAATCAAAAATATTAAATTTAATTTTTTGAAAAATTTAAATATTTTTCCAATGGATCAATTAAATAATCCTAAAAATTTTGATAAAGATTTAAATTTTAAAATATCTAATATGAATATGAATATTAAAATTGAATATAAAAAGAAGCATAACTTTGACAAAAATATTAATTGGATAAATCCTGCAAAGCTTGAAAATTATGTGCTTCCAACATTTACGAAAAAGATAATAAAATTTTTAGAAAGTCAAAAATGAAAAAAATAGCAATTATTGGCGCAGGTATTTCGGGTCTGTTTATAGCTAATTTATTTAAAGGAAATAAAGATTATCAGGTCACAATTTATGAAAAAAAAACTTCATTAGAAATAGAAGAAGGTTATGGTATTCAATTATCTGTTAATAGCGTAAAGTTATTAAACAAATTAGGCTTCTCTTCCTTGTCGGACAAAGAGAAATTTAATCCAAAAAAAATTGATTTTTATGAAATTAAAAATTCAAAGAAAATTTGCGATTTAGATATTTCAGAATTTAATTCTGATGATTGTAAGTACACAACATTAAAAAGATCAAAATTACTTCAGTTTCTAATAAATGGACTGGATAAAAATACAATCCAGTTTAACTGCAGTTTAGACAAGATAGGATCCAGTAATGATTCAATAAATTTAACTTTTGATAAAGAAAAAATAACTTGTGATCATTTAATTATTTCAGATGGTGTATTTTCAAAAGGAAAGTCATTAATTTCAAATAATAATTCAGAACCAATTTACAATAACACTATCGCTGTTAGAGCCAGTGTATCCAAAGAAAGTCTTGATAATATAAACGAGGAGAATGTTTCTTTATTTTTAGGATCAGATTTTCACTATGTATTATATCCACTTAATAATGATAAAAATTTTAATTTTATTGGGATATTGAAGAATAAGTTAAATTCTGATCAGCAAAAAAACCATAATCTTTGCAATGAAAGTACATTTATTGAGGGCATTAAACAAAAATTATCTGAAAAAATTTCATCAAAAGTATTTCAGAGTCTTGAAGATATTAAATTGTTTCCAGTATTTGTAAGTAAAAATCCATTTATTCCTCCCAAAAATATTTATTTAGTTGGAGATGCTTTTTTTGCATTCTCTCCTTCTTTTGCTCAGGGAGCCTCACAATCAATAGAAGGAGCCAATCAATTACATGAAATTATAATTAATCAAAAAAATGATTTTTATAATTCTAGATTAGAGCGAGTAAAAATGATTAATAGAAGATCTGATTTTAATCAATTTGCTTTTCATTTATCAAATCCGATTATGATCTTTTTTAGAAATATTTTTTTAAAGCTTTTGACAAAAAATAAAAAATTTCTGCAAAGTTATTTAGGTAAAATTTATAAAGATTAATTTTTAGAAATTAATCTTTGTCTCAAGTAATCGATTGGGTAGGTTCGTCCATTAATATCACAATGCCAAAATGTCCAACCATTACAGCTTTCAGCTCCCAATATAGTAGCTGCAACTTTATGAATAGAACCTTCCGCTTGGTTGTGCTTGATGCTACCATCAGCCATTATTCTTGCTGTTATTTTTTTCTTATTATCAAAAATATTTGTTCCAGGCTTAATTATTCCAAGCTCTACCAAGGATCCAAATGGAATTCTTGGTTTTGATCTATTATTTTTAAGTGTATCTAATAAATCATCTTCAATTGGTTTGGTAGCCTTTAAACGTTCCTCAGCAGCTTTAAAATAATTCTTTTCTTTTTCTATACCAAAATAATTTCTCCCTAGTTTTTTTGCAACTGCAGCAGAAGTTCCAGAACCTAAAAAAGGATCAAGAACTAGATCATTTTTATTTGATGTAGCTAGTAAAATTCTATGTAAAAGTGATTCTGGTTTTTGAGTAGAGTGAATTTTTTTTCCATTTTTTTTAAGTCGTTCAGAACCACTACAAATAGGAAGACTCCAATTAGATCTCATCTGAAGATCATCATTTAAACATTTCAAAGATTGATAATTGAATGTGTATTTTGATTTTTCACTCTTCGAAGCCCAAATTAAAGTCTCATGAGCATTTGTAAATCTTGTGCCTCTAAAGTTAGGCATTGGATTATTTTTATTCCAGATGACATCATTTAGTATCCAGAAACCTAAATTTTGTATTGCGGTTCCTACTCTAAAAATATTATGGTAACTACCTATAACCCAAATAGCTCCATCTTTTTTCAAAATCCTTTTGCATTCATTAAGCCATTCATACGTGAATTCATCGTATTTTTTAAAATTTTCAAATTGATCCCACTTATCGTTTACAGCGTTGACTTTAGATCTATCTGGTCTAGTCAATTCACCTTTCAATTGTAAATTATATGGAGGGTCAGCAAAAATTAAATCAAAGGTTTCACTTGGAATTTTTTTTAATTCTTCAAGACTGTCTCCGTTAATTATTTTATTTTTAAAATCAGATTTCATTTGTAAAAATTAATTAGACTCCAAATAGATTCTTCGGTCAACCTGTGATTGAAAAAATTGGATTCGATTTGTGTATCGAATTTTAATGACAACTAGATGTGGTATTAAGTTAATCTAGATATAGGAGAGAAAGTTTTTCTATGATGTTTGGTTATGCCTAGTTTTTTTAATGCTTGTAAGTGTTGTTTGGTGCCATAACCAAAATTTTTATCCCAATGATAACCTTTATTTTTTTTTGATAGTGTAGCAACAAATCTATCTCTTGATACCTTTGCTATTATAGAGGCTGCTGAAATTGAAGGAATTTTTCTATCACCCTTTATGATCGATTTTAATTTATAATTTTTTAAATTTGGAATTTTGTTTCCATCTATCAATACAAGAATTGGTTTTTTTGTTAATTTTAATATAGCTCTTTTCATAGCAAGTAAACTTGCATTTTGTATATTGAGTTTTTCAATCTCGTTAACAGAAGCTTTGCCTAATGACCAAATTGAATTTTTTTTAATATAATTAAAAAGGTATTCTCTCTTTTTTTTACTCAACACTTTCGAGTCTTTTAAAATTTTTGGATCCACAGATTTTTTTAGAATGACAGCAGCAGCATAAACAGGACCTATTAAACTACCTCTGCCGACCTCATCAACACCAGCTATTAATTTCATTAAATTGTTAATTTTAACTCTTTAACTTTTTCTCTTATTTTTTTTAAATCTTCCCAAGAATATTTTTTGTTATCTGGATATCTAATTAAATAAGAAGGGTTAAAAGTTATCATTAAAGGATAAGTATTATTATTTAAAATTATTTCCTTCCATTTACCTCTCTCTGAAGATATTTTTTCATTAATCCCAGTAACAGCTTCCATAGCTGTGCTACCCATTAAAATTATAATTTTGGGATCAATAATAGATATATGTTCTTTTAAAAAGTTTGAGTAACGTTTAATTTCTTGTGAGGTTGGTTTTCTATCCTCTGGTGGTCTAAAATTTATTGCATAACTTGTATAAATATTTTCTCTTTTAATATTTATTGCTATTAACATTTTGTCTAAAAGCTCTCCACTTTCTCCTTTAAAAGGGTTTCCAACTTTGTCTTCAATTTCACCTGGAGCTTCTCCGATTAACATTATAGGACTATCAATATTTCCTTCTCCAAGAACAATATTTTTGGAATAATTTCTTAGTTTACAATTTTCAATTGAATTTAATTGTTTCTTTAGATTTTCTAATAAATCTTGTTTATTTCTTTGATTGATATCACTTTCTTTTTTGACCTCAGAAAACCTATTAATAGGTTTTTTATCAAATACAAAATTGGCTTCTATTGTATTTATTAATTCTTCGTTTAATTTGTCGTTTTGATTTATCAATTTTTTCACCTTACAAGGATTAAATGATATCTAAAATATTTAAAATCATATTATTATTAGTGTTATTCTATCAGACGCCCGTTTATTCTAAAAGTACAAGTTTTAATGATTTCAACTCAAGAGATTTATCTAATTATTTTTCAGGTATTATAGCTTATGAAAATAGAGATAATTCAGAAGCTCTAAAATATTTCAATTTAAGTAAAGTTTTACTAAACAGCCATGACAATTATTTAAAAAGATACGTTAATTCTCTTGTATTGGAAAACAAAGTAGCGCAAGCAATAAATGTTATAAAAAATAACTCAAAAAAAAGTAACTCTGATTTTTTTGATGCATATGTTTTATTAATAATTGATAGTTTGAAAAAAAATGATTTTGATAAAGCTGATATTTACTTAGATCAAAGTTTAAGATTTCAGGAAGAAAATAGAATTAATCTAGTAATTTTTGAGACTTTAAAGCAGTACATTTACACTTTTAAAAATAAAAAACTTTTACCTAATATGAAAAATTTTGGAAACTTATCATTAATAGCTGAGGCATTTCAAAGATGTCATTATAATGATCAAAGAACCAGCTCTTTCTTTTTAAATTTAATCAACAGTCAACAAGGTGATTATTCAAGATATATATTTTTTTATATAAATTATCTTATTCAGAATAAGAAGTTTGATCAGGCAAAGTCAGTAATTGATCAAATTGATTATATTGGCTCAACACTTTTGTTAACTCAAACCAAAAGCTGGATAGATAATAATAAGTTTAAAAGTTTTGAAAAAATTTTCTCATGTGGAAACCACAATGATATAATTAGTGAATTTTTATTTTTGATATCAAATCTTTATTCATCACAAGATAATTTTGAAAAATCAAATTTTTATTTAAATTTATCAATATACTTAAATCCTAAATTTGAATTTAATTTATCCCTTGTTGCAGAAAATTTCTTTGCAGATGGTGAATACAACAAGGTAAAAAAAATAGTAAGAAAATTTAAAGAGACTGATGAGTTTTATTATTGGTTTAGAGTTAAAAAAGAAGCGCAAATAATAGTGAAAGAACAAAATTATGAAAAGGGCACAAGCTATATCGAGTCTAAATTTAAAAATATTGAAAAACCTAATCCAAAGATGATTTTTGATTTAGCGAATTTTTACAAAAACTCTAAAAATTATGAACTTGCAATTGATAATTATTCAAGATTAATCTCCTCACTAGAGGATACATCTGTAATTAAATCAGATATTTTATATCGAAGAGGTGGGAGTTACGAAAGATTAGGCAATTATGAGAAGTCAGATGAAGATTTACTTCATGCATTAAGAATAAGACCTAATGATGCATATGTCCTAAATTATCTTGCTTATTCTTGGTTAGAACGTGATTACAAAATAGATGAAGCGATGGAAATGTTAAAAATAGCATATGATTTAAAAAGTAATGATCCCTATATTATTGACTCAATTGGTTGGGCATATTTCTTGATAGAGGAATATAAAGAAGCAGAAAAATATTTAAAAAGAGCTGTAGAATTAATGCCTGATGACCCAATAGTAAATGATCATTATGGAGATATATTGTGGAAGCTAGATCAAAAAATTCAGGCGAGATATTTTTGGAATAGTGTGTTGAGCTTTGATGATACTGAAGATGATATGAGAGAAAATATAAACAAAAAATTGATTACTGGCTTTAAATCTATTCAATGAAATTAAATTTAAAGTCTCATGCTAAAATCAATTTAGCTCTCAATGTAACAGGAAAAAATAAATCATTACATAAAATTGAAAGCATCATTAGTTTTATTGATTTGTATGATATTATTTCAATAAAAAAAAAAGGAGGTGAAAAACATAATATTTCTTTTCAAGGGAAATTTGCGAAAGGTATTGGAAAAAAAAATACTGTTCAAAAACTCTTTCAAATACTAGATCGAGAAAAATTATTGCTAAATCAAAAATTTAGAGTTTCTATAACAAAGAATATTCCTCAAAAAGCAGGACTTGGTGGTGGTTCTATTAATGCTGCGAGTATTTTAAATTTTTTAAATAAAAAAAAGGTAATTAAAATTAGTGAAAAGAACATTTTGGAGGTTTGCTCTGAAATAGGGTCTGATGTTATTTTAGGTATAGACCCATCTAGCTCAGTTTTACTTTCAAACAATAAAATCAAAAAATTTTTTAATTGTCCGACTCTAAATATGCTTTTAATAAAGCCCAATTTTGGTTGTGCGACAAAAAAAATTTATTCTAACGTTACAAATTTTACAAAACCAAAATTTAATAATCCTAAAAAAAATATGTTTGGTTATAAATTTTTAAAAAATCAAAGTAATACTTTAGAAGATGTTGCAATTTCAAAATATCCACAAATAAAAAAGATTAAGTTATTTTTAGAAAAGACTAATAATCCTGAGTTTGTAAGAATGACTGGGTCTGGATCTACAGTTATTGCATACTATAAATCAGTCAAAGACTGTAATTCAGCAAAAGTTCAATTTAAGAGGAAATTTAAAAATTGTTGGTTGTATGTATCAAAAACTATATAAATTTATTTTTTTTGTGTTATAGGAACTATAATATTGGGGCGTAGCCAAGCGGTAAGGCACGGGTTTTTGGTACCTGCATCCTAGGTTCGAATCCTAGCGCCCCAGCCATATATATGGATAAATTTTTAGATAAAATTTTTTTTAGGTCCAAAAATCTTAATTATATAAGTAAAAATATAAAAAACATATCCCAGAACACTCCTGCAAAAAAAGTTTTTGAAGCAATTAACAATTATTCTGAAAATAGTGAATTAAGATTTGTTGGAGGATGTATTAGAAAAATTATAAATCGAGAAGAAGTAGATGACATTGATTTAGCAACTAACATTACACCAGATGAAGTTTGTGACGCACTAAATAAACATCAAATTAAATTTTTTGAGTCAGGTAAAGAACACGGCACGATCACTGCAGTAATAAATGAAAAAAACTATGAAATTACTTCACTTAGAAAAGACGTTGCTACAGACGGGAGACATGCAAAAGTTGAATTTACTTCTGATTGGAAAGAAGATTCAAAAAGAAGAGATTTTACAATTAATGCTATTTACTCTGATAGTTTAGGTAATTTATTTGATCCACAAAATGGTAAGCTAGATTTAAATAAAGGTGTTTTAAAATTTATTGGAGATCCAGAAAAAAGAATTCAAGAGGATTATTTAAGAATATTAAGATATTTTCGTTTTCATATTAATTACTCAACTGAAAATCATAAAACAGAGATAATTAAAATATTTAAAAAAAATATCAAAGGTATTTCGAACTTATCTGCTGAAAGATTATTAGATGAATTTAAAAAGACAGTTAAATCAAAAAATTTTCTCAAATTATTTGAAGATCAACAGAGTTTAGAAATATTAGAAATAGTATTTCCACAATTTAAAAATATTAATCATTTTAAGAAGCTGAATTCATTCAGTTCTAAAGCTATCAGTAGCTTTGACTTTATTTTTGTAATTGCATTGCTGATTATTGATGAAACAGACAATACTGATTATTTCATTTATAAATTTAAAATCTCAAAAAAAGATCAAAAGAGGCTTAAATTAATTCATTATTTTTTCAAAGAAAAAGTGAGTATTAAAAGTTTTACAGAAAAAAACTTTAATAAAATATTTTACTATAATGGTAGACAAACTGTAATTGATTTAATTAATTTTAAATTGTTCTATTCAAGTAAGGTGGAGAATAAATTATTAAAACTACTTAAAATTTACGAAAATAAAACATTGCCTGAATTAAAAATTGGAGCAAATATTTTAATGTCTAAGTATAAAATCCCTGAGGGTAAAATTTTAGGTAATAAGTTAAAACTTATAGAAGAAACCTGGGTTCAAAATGGATTTCAAATTTCAGATAAACAGGTTGAAAAAATTGCAAAGAGTTAAATATATTTAACGTCTTTAATTTCAAAATTCTTTATCCCAGAAGGGGTACTTATTTCTACAAGATCACTTTTATTTTTACCTATTAATCCTTTTCCAATTGGGGACTGAAAGAAAATTAATTTTTGTTTTAAGTCAGCTTCATCTTTTCCAACAATTTTATAATTTATTTTTTCCCCACTATCTAAGTCTTCTAGATATACAGTTGATCCAAAAATTACTTTACCCTCATTATTTAATTTAGTTACATCAATTACGTTAGCTCTGGCTATTATGTCGTTTATTTCAGTAATCCTACCTTCATTATGAGATTGTTCTTCCTTTGCAGCATGATATTCGGCATTTTCTTTTAGATCTCCATGCGATCTTGCTTCAGCAATTGCGGCAACTATCTCAGGTCTTTTCTTTTCTTTTAAAAAAATAAGTTCTTCCTCTAATTTTTTTAAACCATTTAAAGTAATAGGTTCTTTTTCCATTTTTTTATTTCCACTTAGCTAAAGGAGGTAATGACATTAAAATTCCTTCAACATTACCACCAGTTTGTAATCCAAATTTAGTTCCTCTGTCATACAGTAAATTAAATTCTGCGTAACGACCTCTTTTAATATACTGCTTCTCTTTTTCTTTTAAAGACCATTTTTTGTTAATTTTTTTTCTAATAATTTCATTAAAAATCATTTGAAAAGTAATACCAACATCTCTTACAAATTTAAAATCTTTTTCGAAATTATCATCTTTATAATCAAAAAAAATTCCCCCAATTCCTCTAGCTTCTTTTCTGTGGGGTAAATAAAAATATTCATCACACCATTTTTTATATTTTTTATAATAATTTTTATTATGTTGATCACACATTAACTTTAAAGTTTTATGAAATTTATTTTTTTCATTATCATCTTTGATGGCTGGAGTTACGTCCATTCCCCCTCCAAACCAGTTTTTTTGAGTACTGATATATCTTGTATTAAAATGCATAGCTGGAATGTGTGGATTTTGCATATGCATAACTATTGAAATTCCTGAGGCCCAAAATCTAGGATCTTTCTCAGCTCCTGGTATATTTTTTTGAAATTTTTTAGGAAATTTTCCATATACTTTTGAAAAATTTACTCCAACTTTTTCAAAAATTTTCCCATTTTTTAAAATTCTATATTCGCCACCACCTTCATCTTTTTTAGAGTTTCTTTTCCAAGATGTTGACTCAAATTTAATTTTGTTATTTTCCAATTCAATTATGTCATTACAAATTGCATTTTGTAATAATTTGAACCAATTGCTTGCTAGGTCTTTTTTAATTGAATTGTCCATATTACATCAAATTATTTTGTCTTAAACTTTCAGCTAAAACTATTGCAACTGAGGATGCTATATTTAGAGATCTCGCTTTTTCATTCATTGGAATTTTTAGACGATCACCAATTAGCTTATGAACCTTCTCAGGGACACCAGCGCTCTCTCTTCCAAATAGTATTGTGTCATCAGCTTTAAAATTAAATTTAGTATAATTTATAGAACCCTTCGTTGTCATTAAAACAATTCTTTGATTCTTTTTTTCTTCAAAAAAATGCTCTGCACTTTGGTAGAATTTAATTTTACTATAATCCATGTAGTCCATGACAACTCTTTTAAACCTTTTGTCAGATAATAAAAATCCACAAGGCTCAATTATTTCTAATTCTGCTCCTAAACAGGCACATGTTCTTATAATTGCAGCTGTATTCTGTGGAATATCTGGCTCGTATAGTGAAATTTTAGGTCTAGGTTTCATCTGTAATGTGTCATTCTTTCAGTAGAAAAATTACTGTTATCTTATAAGAAATCGTATATTAAATTAATTTTTTAACAAAAAACTATTTAAAATGTCAGATAAAAAGCCAAAAAAAAGAAGAGATTTTTTATTTACAGCGACCACAGCTGTGGGTGCAGTTGGAGCTGCAGCAGTAGTGTGGCCCATGGTAGATCAAATGAACCCAGATGCTTCAGTTAAAGCATTAGCAAGTACCGAGGTAGATGTAAGTTCAGTCCAACCTGGAAACACAATTACAGTTCTATGGAGAGGAAAACCAGTTTTTATTAGAAGAAGAACACAAGAAGAGATCGAAGAAGCAAGATCTGTTAAAATGGAAGAATTAATTCATCCAGAAAAAGATGAGGATAGAGCAAAAAATCCTGAATGGTTAGTCATGCTTGGAGTTTGTACTCATTTAGGATGTGTGCCTTTAAATGACAAAGGTGATTATAATGGATGGTTTTGTCCTTGTCACGGATCTCACTATGATACATCTGGAAGAATTAGAAAAGGACCAGCTCCTTGGAATATGGAAGTTCCAAAATATGAATTCGTAAATGCAAACACAATTAAAATAGGATAGTAAATTTATGAGTGATCACGATTATAGACCTAAATCTAAAGTTGGTCAGTGGTTTAACGATAGGTTACCGTTACTAACTCTTGCAAATCATTTAACGGATTATCCTACTCCAAAAAATTTAAATTACTGGTGGACATTTGGAGGAATTTTAACTTTTTGCTTAATCACACAAATTATAACAGGATTAACTTTAGCAATGCATTACATTGCTCATGCTGACATGGCATTTGAAAGTGTTGAACATATAATGAGAGATGTTAACTATGGATGGTTAATTAGATACATACATGCAAATGGTGCATCAATGTTTTTTCTTGCTGTATATATTCATATCTTTAGATCGTTATTTTATGGTTCTTATAAAGCACCACGAGAAATAATTTGGATTATTGGAATAGTAATTTATTTGTTAATGATGGCAGCTGCATTCATGGGATATGTTTTGCCTTGGGGACAAATGAGTTTCTGGGGAGCAACTGTTATCACAAACTTATTTAGTGCAATACCATTAGTAGGCGAGGGAATTGTAACATGGTTATGGGGTGGATACTCGGTTGACAATCCAACTTTGACAAGATTTTTTACTCTACATTACTTAATTCCATTCTTAATAGCAGGACTTGTAATTTTACATATATGGGCTCTGCATGTACCTGGAAATAATAATCCAGTTGGTATTGACATCAAAAAACCTTCTAAGGACACTGTACCATTCCATCCGTACATTGTTATTAAAGATGGTTTTGCATTATTAATGTTCATGATTGTTTTTGCATTTTTTGTTTTTTACACGCCTAATATTTTAGGTCACGCAGATAATTATATAGAGGCAAATCCTATGGTAACTCCAGCTCATATAGTTCCAGAATGGTATTTGTTACCTTTTTATGCAATCTTAAGATCGGTACCAGATAAACTGCTTGGAGTAGTTGCAATGCTATCTGCAATTTTAATACTTGCAGCTTTGCCTTGGTTAGATACTTCAAAAATTAGATCAGCAGTGTTTAGACCTTTATACAGACAATTCTATTGGATTTTAGTAGCTGATGTTTTAATTCTTGGTTACATAGGGGCTATGCCTGCAGAAGGTCTTTATTTGTTAATAGCAAGAGTAGCCACTGCATATTATTTCTTACATTTCTTGGTTATTCTCCCTATACTTGGATATAAAGAAAGAACATTACCTGTTCCACTAAGTATAACTGAACCTATTTTAGGTGGATCACCAAACTTAGCAGCTGCAAGACATAGAGAAAGTAAAATAAAATAAAGTGAAAAAGTTATTTAAATTAATTTTAATACTTTCATTTTTCTCTCTAAATAGCGTCCAAACATTTGCTGCAGAAAAGGTAGATTATCTTAAAACAGATTGGAGTTTTAAAGGACTTTTTGGTAAATTTGATAGGGCAGCTCTTCAAAGAGGATATCAAGTGTATACGGAAGTTTGTGCTTCTTGCCATTCGATGAAATATTTGAGCTATAGAAATTTATCAGAAGAGGGTGGACCAGAGTTTTCAGAAGCAGCTGCAAAAGCAATCGCCGCTTCTTTTGAAGTTACAGATGGACCAAACGCTGATGGTGAAATGTTTACTAGACCTGCAAAACTTTCGGATAAATTTGTAATGCCATACGAAAATGTAAAAGCCGCACAAGCAGCTAACGGAGGAGCTTATCCACCAGATATGTCTGTTTTAGTTAAAGCTAGAGGTGGTGGAGTTGATTATATTTATTCTTTACTTCAAGGCTATGAAGATCCACCAAGTGGAGTAACTTTGGATGATGGAGTTTATTACAACAAATATATGTATGGTAATAAGATCAGAATGGCAGCACCATTATCAGATGGAATTGTAGAGTACGGGGATGGTACTAATGCATCAGTTGAACAGATGTCAAAAGATGTAACAACATTTTTAATGTGGGCTGCGGAGCCTCACTTAGAAGCAAGACACCAAATGGGATTTAAAGCTATAGTATATTTGATTATTTTAACTATTTTAGTTTACTTTAGTATGAAGAAAATTTGGTCACGTGTTGAATCTGAAGTTTAATACATCTCCATCTTTAACAATATAATCTTTTCCTTCTAATCTCATTTTCCCATTTGCTTTAGAATTTACCCAGCCATCATTTGCTATAAAATCTTCATAAGAAATAGTTTCAGCTCGTATAAAGCCTTTTTCAAAATCAGTATGTATTTCGCCTGCTGCCTTAGGAGCTGTACAATTTTTTTTAATTGTCCATGCTCTTGTTTCTTCAGGACCCGATGTAAAATAAGTGTCTAGTTCTAGTATATTGTAACCTTTTTGAATTAACATATTTAATCCAGTTTCTTTTAAACCTATCATTTCCATATAATTTTTTTTCTCTTCAGCAGGTAGTTCATTAATTTGATTTTCAATATCAGCGGATACAATTAGTGTATTTTCATTGCCAAATTTTTCTATGAAATCATTTGTATATTTATTACCGTTCTGAACACTTTGTTCATCAACATTACAGACATATATTTTTGGTTTAATTGATAATAAACCGCTTTGATTTAATTGCTTGGTATCAAATTGTGTTTTTAGAACCGAAATATCTTTGTCATTATTTATGCAATCAAGAGCAATTTCTAAAATTTTAAGTTGTTCCTCATCTACATTTTTCTTGTTATTTTTTTCCAATCTTTTTTGAATACTTTCAAGATCTGCAAGCATCATTTCAGTTTCAATAATTTCCAAATCTCTCACTGGGTTTACGTCATGATTAACATTTTGGATATCATCTGAATCAAAACATCTAATCATATGAATTACTGCATCAACTTCCCTGATATGAGAAAGAAATTTATTTCCTAATCCTTCTCCTTTTGAAGCTCCTTTTACAAGACCAGCAATATCAACGAATGAAATTGTAGTATTAATTATTTTTTTAGAGTTGGAGACTTTTGATAATTTGGACAATCTTTCATCTGGTACGGGAACTACACCAACATTTGGATCAATTGTGCAAAATGGAAAATTAGCTGCTTGTGCTTTACTAGAATTTGTTAGTGCATTAAAAAGTGTAGACTTACCAACATTTGGCAAACCAACGATTCCACATTTAAAACTCATTATTTATTATTAACTGTACTTGAAAATAGATCTAATTTTTTTTCAATTAATATTGAAATTGACTCAGTAATATTATTTGTAATTTTTTCTAATCCAGCCATTTCATCTTCATCAAAGTTTTGAAGTACAAAATCACTTACTTCCATATTTTCTTTTGGTTTTCCAATACCAATTCTTACTCTAGAATAATCTTTACCAATAAATTTATCTATTGAAGCTATACCATTATGACCTGCACTAGATCCACCAAACTTAGCTTTTATTTTTCCAAATTCCACATCCAAATCATCATGAAAAACTATGACATCCTCGGCATCAATTTTAAAATATTCTATTAATTCTCTTATACAAATTCCTGAATTATTCATGAAAGTTAAAGGTTTAATTGCATATATTTTTTTGTCTCCAACATTTCCTGTTGTAAGCAAACCTTTAAATTTTGGTTTCTGTTTTGATAGGCCAAATTTTTTATTTATCGAGTCTATAATTTTAAAACCTACATTATGTCTATTATTTTCACTATCGGGCGTTGGGTTACCTAGTCCTACAAATAAAAGCATAAAAATTTTTTAATGGAAAACAAACTTCAGTATAAATAATTTATTTTTTTTCTTCAGCAGGCTTATCTTCGCCTTCAGCTGGTTTATCACCTTCAGCTGGTGCAGTAGCCTCGGCACCCGCTTCACCCTCTGCAGCTTCAGCTTCAGCTGGTTTTTCTGGCTCTTTCATTACAGTTGGAGCCGCAAGTGTTGCAATAACAAAATCCCTACCTTGAATAGTTGGTACAACTTCAGGATCTAGATTAATTGACGAAATTTTAAAACTTACTCCAATATCAATACCATCTAAATCAATTAAAAGATTGTCAGGTATTTTTTCACTTGGACATTTTAATTCAACTTTTCTTCTTACAATATTTAATACTCCACCTTTTTTTAATCCAGGTGATTTTTCATGATTAATAAATTTAACTGGAACCTCAATTCTAATTTTTAGACCAGGCACAACTCTTAAAAAATCAACATGTATAGGTTCGTCTGACAAGATGTGATATTTTACTTCTCTTGGAAGTACATTTTGTGGTTTACCGTTCACATTTAATGTAAGAATTGTAGATAAAAAATTTGAGTCTTCTAACATCGACTTTAGCAGTTTCTTAGATATAGAAACTTTTTCGTTTTGAGCTTCACCGCCGTAAATTATAGCCGGGACTTCTCCATTATCTCTAAGTGAGTTAAGCTCTCCTTTTGTTTTAGTATCTCTGATGTTAGCTTCTAAAGTATTCATAAAAACAAGGGTTTTTAGCTCAAGATCCTTAATAACACAAGGTAATTATTTAAATAAATCAGATACAGAAGTAGAATTTGATATTCTTTTAATTGCTTCACCCATTAGCCCTGAAATAGATAAAACTTCAATGTTTTTTGCACCTTTTATTTTGTCACTATTATCAATTGTGTCTGTAATTACTAAATTTTTGATAACAGAATTTTTAATTTTTTTGACCGCTTCACCACTAAGAACGCCGTGAGTAATATAAACGTAAACTTCTTTTGCACCTCTATCTTTTAGAGCTTTAGCTGCATTTACAATTGTTCCACCAGAGTCGATGATATCGTCTACAATTATACATGTTTTACCTTTTACATCCCCAATCACATTCATAACCTGAGATTGTCCTGGCTTAGGTCTTCTTTTATCTACTATAGCTAGACCAACATTTAAAAGTTTTCCAAGAGATCTTGCTCGCTCAGTACCACCCACATCTGGAGCAACACAAATCATATTTTTACTTTTAATTTTTTTCTTAACGTGTCTTGCAAAAATAGGAGTAGCAAACAAGTTATCTACTGGAATATCAAAAAATCCTTGAATTTGTCCTGCGTGCAAATCTACTGTTACAACACGATCTGCTCCTGCTTTTGTAATCAGGTTAGATACTAGTTTTGCTGAAATTGAGGTTCTTGGGACAACTTTTCTATCTTGTCTTGCATAACCAAAATATGGAATTACAGCAGTTATATTTTTGGCAGATGATCTTTTTAAAGCATCTATGCATAATAAAAGTTCCATTAAATTATCATTAGCTGGTGAAGAAACAGATTGAATAATAAAAATACTATTTCCTCTTATGTTTTCATTAATCTCAACATAAATTTCACCATCAGAAAAATTTCTAATACTTGAATTGACTAATTTAGATTTTAAATATTTAGCAATATTCTTACTAAGTGGTTTATTGCTATTTCCTGATAATAATTTCATGAAAAAAACCTAATTAAGCATAATTATTGAAATATTTCTACCATAATCAGCATGATTTAAACTTTTTGATCTTCTAGCACTAAAAAATTTATTTTTAGTATCGAATGTATCAACGTCAATTTTTTCTATTTTTTTCACACCAGACTTAAGAATTAATGATTTAACATAACTAGATAAGTTAAAATATAACTTTTCTTTACCCAATTTAAAAAATTTATGATTAGTTTTGTCTTTTCTTATAAATTTTTTATAAAAATCTTTTTGAACTTCATAATTTTTAACTGATATTGATGGACCTATAACTGCTGTAATATTTTTTATTTTAGACCCTCTCTTAACCATAAATTTAATCACTTTTGATATAATTCCCTTAAAGGCACCTTTCCATCCTGAATGAATTGCAGCTATCATTTTTCTCTGATTGTCAAAAATAAGTATTGGTACACAATCTGCAGTCAAAACCGCAATAGGTAAATTTACTTGGTCAGTAATAATTGCATCAGCCTTAGGTTTTATTTTTGATTTATACTTTTTGTCAATAAACACGAATTTATTACTATGAATTTGATTAAGTAAAAAAATATTTTTTGAGTTCTTAGAAATTTTTTTCCTGACAATATTTAAATTTTTTTTTACACTTGCACTATTGTCATTTGAACCTGGACCACAATTTAAACTTTTATAAATATTTTTTGATACACCACCGATGCTATTAAAAAAACCATGTTTGATAGCTTTATTTTTTGAAAGCTTTTTAGATTTAATCAATTTGAAAACCTGTTTTAAATTTATTGTTTTTAATTTTAATCAACATTACCTTAAACAACTCCCCCATTTGTTTCTCATCAATTAAACGTCTAATTCTATAAAATAGATCTGTTTTTTGTGAGAAGGCTATATTATTACTTACAATCTCGGCTCTCTGCAAAATTCCCATACTTGTTAAGAATTTTTTTTGATTAGTAATTAGATGATCTAGTTTTTCAAATTGATTAATATAATTGGCATATAAATTAAAATTTAAATTGTATGTAATATCAGAGTCGCCAATATCTTCTAATATGTTTGAAAATTTATGATCTTTTATTGCTTGAATAGTATTTTTTATTTTCAGATCTAAATATCCATAATCAATTATTAAAAGTCCACCATCTCTGTTCTCAATAATTTTACAAATTTTCTCTAGATACTTAAACGCTTCCGGAGAGTATTCAATAACATCTTGGTCCTTAGATATTTCAAATTTAAGTTTTTGCTCTATTGTTTTAATATCCACTTCTTTATCATTGAACTCAGCCTTTTTGTAAGTTTTTAAATTAACATACCTTTCAAACCAATTATTCTCCTTTTTAAAAAATTGCTTTATTGGAAGTGCATCAAAAAATTCGTTTGCAAGATAAATGCATGGAAATGTGTTATCGATTTCAACTTCATTTACCCAGATTATTTTTTCAGAATTTAAATTTTTTTTTTGTTCATCAATTAAATATGAGCTTTTTTCATGAATCATTAAATTACAGGAGTTAAAACAATCTGGAAAATTCTTTAATGTTTCAGATACAACTTTCATCATCTCTCCATTACCAGCGCCAAGTTCAATTAAGTTAAATTTTTTAGGTGAACCAATACTTTTCCAAAAAGTTATTACCCAAATCGCAATTATTTCTGAAAATAGTCTTGTGATGTTGGGAGATGTAATAAAATCACCTTCCTTTCCAAAGGGATTTTTTTTCATATAATAACCATTTTCTTTATCGTAAAGAGCGTGATTTATAAATTGATCTAGAGGTAAATTAGTCGACTTGTTCATTTTTTTTCAAAAAGAAAATAATTAATCCAATTATCAAAAAGATAAAACTTATTAACTGACCCATAGTTAAATTGAATATTAGGTATCCCAATTGATCATCTGGAACTCTAAAAAATTCAACAATAAATCTAAAGATTGAATAGAAAATTAAAAATAATCCAGAAATCAATCCAGCTATAGCAAAATTTCCTCTATTTCTAAAATAAAGTAAAATTAAAAATAGAATTATACCTTCTAATAATGCCTCATAAATTTGTGAGGGATGTCTTGGTTGATTATCTATTTGTATGAATGTAACTGCCCAAGGTAAATTAGTTATAGTTCCATAAAGTTCAGAATTTATAAAATTTGCAATTCTTCCAAAAAATATTCCAATAGGTGCAACTAGAGCGACGACGTCTAAATATAAAAACGCATCTTGATTATTTTTTTTTGCAAACAATATAGTTGCGATAACAATACCAATTACTCCTCCATGAAAAGACATGCCACCTTCCCATACTTTTAAAATATCTAATAGATTATTGATATAGAATTCAAAATTATAAAATAATACATAACCAATTCTTCCACCTAAAATAATTCCGATGATTAAGTACGTTATATAATCATCAAAGTTTTTATTTATTTCAGAATTCTTTAAGAACAGTTTTTTTGCTATTAGCCATCCAAATAAAATACCAGCTATATAAGCTAGAGAATACCATCTAATTTCTAAAGAAAATATTTCTATTGCTACTGGGTCAAAATTATTGATGAACATTTTAAATTATATCTATATTGTATATCTCAAATATGAAAAATTCTAAATTTATAATTGATAAATTTGCAAAACTACTAGAGCAGGGATTAATAACTTCAAAAGATTTATCATCTGAAATCTTAAATATATTTAAGTCAAAGAGAGATGAATTTGTTTTTAAAATGAAACTTACTAGCAAGGATGAATTTGAGATTCTTTCAAAGAGAGTAGAAAATTTAGAAAATAAAATTTCAAAATTAGAAACAAAAAAAAAGAAGAAAACTAGACCGGCAAAAAGATCTTAACTCTTAGCCCATTAAATTTTGATTTTTCCAGCATAATGTTTCCACCATGGGATTTGATAATATCAGACGCAATTGACAGTCCTAGACCAACACTAGATTTTGAATCATTTCTCCCTTTGTCCATCTTATAAAAAGGTTTAAACACGTTTTCATGTTCTTTTTTAGGTATCCCTGGACCGTCATCATCAATAATTATAAATAGGTTTGTATTTTTTTTGGTTAGGCTTATCTCAACTTTGTTTGCATATTTTAATCCGTTATCTATCAAATTATTTAAAGATCTATTGATAAGATTCTTTCTGCCATTAACGTAAATTCTAGGAATTAAATTGTGAGAAATGTTTTTATTATTATATTTTTTTATTATCTCTTCAATTAGCTCGGAAAGATTGAACATTTCATCTTTTTCAACATATGATGAACTTGTAAATTGCAGATACTCATTAAGCATTTTTTCCATTTCGTTGATATCATCTGTTAACTTATCAACTGCATCTTTATCTTTAAGAAAAGCTAATTGTAGCTTCATTCTTGTTAAAGGAGTTCTTAAATCATGACTAATACCTGATAACATTTCAGTTCTCTGATTAAGATGTCTTTCAATTCTCTTTCTCATTTTGTCAAATTCATGACCTGCTTGACGTATCTCGAGTGCTCCAGAGGGTTTAAATTCTTCTATGTCTTCTCCTTTTCCAAATCTTTCAGCAGCGCGAGCTAAATTTGTAATTGGCCTCGTTTGGTTCTTTAAAAATATTAGTGAAATAATAACCATTATAACTGCAGGAACTGTAATCCATAATGCAAATATTCTTGCAGAGGTACTAGTGACTCGATCTTTTGGAACTAAAAATTTAAAATATCCATCTTCATATTTTATTCTTAAATCAACTAGTTCTTTATAGTTTGTAGTATTAAACCAGAAGATCTCAGGAGAAAATTTAGACTTCAATTCTCTTCTTAAAGTTCGATCAATTGGACTAAACCATCTTTCTTTATTTTGATCACTTAGTTTTTCATTAACTACCAATTCAATATTTAAATCTAGAAACAATGAAAAAAGATTATTCACTTCTTGCTTATCATTTTCCTCATTTTGATAAGCTTCTATAAAAGTACTAATCTCATTAACCAGAGTTCTGGTCATACCTTTATTAGTTTTAATCCACAAACTATCAAAGAAAACAATGGTGATTATTAGTTGGATAGTAATTACAGGGACCGCAACAATTAAGAGCGCTCTATAAAATAATCTTTTTGGTAAAACTTTTTTTAAGAAATTACTCAATCCAGAGAACATATCCTGCACCTCTAATTGTTTGTAAAAACTTAGGACTTTTTTGGTCTATTTCAATTTTTTTTCTCAATCTAGTAATAATAACATCAATGGATCTTTCTTTATCCAAATTAATCAATTTTCCTATATCTTCTCTTGAAAATGTTTTTCCAGGACTATTAATCATTTTTTCTAAAATTGTCTTTTCGGTATTATTAATTTTAAATTCTTTTTGATCTCTAATAATTAAAAGTTTATTTAAGTCGATTTTAACATTTTCAAATTCAATAATTCTTTTTTGTTCAGTTTTTTTTGTCTTATCTAAAATGTTTTTTATTCTTAGAATTAATTCTTTAGGTTCAAATGGTTTGGGTAAATAATCATCCGCACCTACTTCAAGACCTTCTATTCTTTCCTTGGCTTCTCCTTTTGCTGTAAGAAGTATAATTGGAGTATCTAGATTTTTTTTATTTTCTTCTACAAATTCCAATCCATTCTTTCCGGGCATCATTATATCGAGCACAATTAGATCAAACTTTATTATTTTTATTTTATCAGAGGCATCTTCAGCACTGTCAGCTGTAGTTACTAAATAATTATTTTCGTTTAAAAATTTTTTGACCAATGATCTAATACCATCGTCGTCATCAACTACTAAAATATGTGCTAAAAAATTATCCATTAATTATTTTATTTAATACATTGTCAAAATTAACAACCTCTTCTGAAGTTGAATTTAAAAGAGCTGAATAAATTCTTTTTTTTTGTAAATTAAAAATTTCTTCAAATATTTTCTTTCCTTTTTCGTTTAAAAACACATGTTTAACCCTTGTATCCTGATCATTTTTCTTAAATATGACGATGTCTAACTTTATTAAATCTTTTAAAACTCTGTTAAGGCTCTGCTTAGTTACTTTTAATTTTTTAAGAAGATCTGAGATAGAGATACCTTCGTAAGATGAAATTAGGTGAATAACCTTATGGTGGGCCACACCAATTGAATATTTATCTAAAATTTTTTTAGAGTCAGAAAATGTCTCTCTGTAACTAACAAATAATTTTTCAATTAAACCCTTAAGTTGATCGTCTTTAAGATATAAAAGTTCTTTCATAATGGGTAAGTTATATTGACATATCAAAGATACAAAGATATTTTTCACTGATATTTTAAAATATTTTCACTAATGATACCGTACGATAAAAGATCTGGAAAAATTTGGTACAACGATGAACTTGTTGATTGGGGAGATGTAAAACTCCATGTATTAAGTCATGGTTTACATTATGCGAGTTGTGTTTTTGAAGGTGAAAGAGTTTATGATGGTTCTATTTTTAAATTAGAGGAACATACCTCAAGATTTTTTCATTCTGCTAGAAGAATGGGTTTTGAAATTCCTTATACTGAAGAGCAAATAAATACCGCTTCAAATAAAATTATTGCAACTCAAAATGTAGAAAACGGATATGTAAGACCGGTAGCTTGGAGAGGTACTGAAATGATGGCTATCTCAGCACAACAAACAAAAATTCATGTTGCGATTGCAACTTGGGAATGGGGATCTTACTTTGATCCGAAACTAAAAGTCGAAGGCATTAAATTAAATATTTCAAACTGGAGAAGACCAGCTCCTAATACTATTCCTTGGGACACTAAAGCATCAGGTTTATATATGATTTGTACATTGTCAAAACATGAGGCTGAAAAACAAGGTTACACCGATTCATTAATGTTAGATCATGAGGGTAATATTGCTGAAGCAACAGGGGCCAATGTATTTTTCAAAGATAAAAATGGAGAAATTCATACACCAGTCCCAGATTCATTTTTAGATGGGATCACAAGAAGAACTGTAATTGGAATTGCAAAATCAAAAAATATAAAAGTTCACGAAAGAAAAATTAGTCCAACGGAACTTTCAAATTTTGTAGGATGCTTTTTAACAGGAACTGCTGCTGAAGTTACACCTGTATCTTGTATTGCAGAAAATCAATTCAAAGTTTGTGATACCATAATCGATCTTAATGAAAGCTATCAAGCGCTGGTGAGAAAGAAAAAAGCAGCTTAATCTTTGTTATCTTCTGATATTGCGTGATCAATACCCTTTCGTAAATAATCATAACCTGTAAATAAAGTAAGCGCAGCTGATAACCATAAAAGAATAATTCCAATAGTTTGAGCATTATAATTTTCAAAGTTGATTATTTTATTTCCAGTATCTCCTGAAAGCAGTAGACCAATAGCAACCATTTGTAACACTGTTTTGAGTTTAGCAAGATTTGAAACTGGAAGTTTAATCTGACCTTTTGCTAAAAATTCTCGTAATCCTGAAATTAAAATTTCTCTAGTTAAGATTATTATGGCTGCAATAACTTCGTAATTTCTGATTGTTCCATCCATCACCAATAAAATTAGAGCTGTAGCGACTATAATTTTATCTGCAATAGGATCTAGTAATTCTCCCAATTTAGATTCTTGGCCTAACATTCTAGCTAACATGCCATCTAAGAAATCTGTAAATGAAGCAATTATAAATAAAATTAAAGCAGTTAAATCACCATAAAAACCTGGAAGATAAAATGCTAAAACAAAGAAGGGTACAATTATTATTCTCCCTATTGTCAGAATATTTGGAATTTTTTTTAACATAATTACTCGTGAAAGAAGTTATATATCTTTTTTGCTACTTTTTCCTCAACACCTTCAACAGATTTAATTTCATCCAAACTAGCAGACTCAACAGATCTCGCTGACCCAAAATGGTTTAGTAGCGCTCTTTTTCTAATTGCTCCAATACCTTCAATTTGGTCCAGTAAAGATTTACTAATTCCTTTTTTTCTCTTTGCTCTGTGAGCACTAATTGCAAATCTATGCGACTCATCTCTTATCCTTTGAAGGAAGAATAGAGTGGGGTCATTTTTTGAGAATTTATATTCTTTGCCATTGTGAAAGAATGTTTCATTTCCACTATTACGGAATTTACCCTTTGCTATTGCAATAATTGGAATGTCGTGAAGCCCCAATTCATTCAAACTTTCTCTAGCTACTGAATATTGTCCTTTTCCTCCATCAACTAATACCAAATCAGGAAAAGAGAGATAATTATCTTTTTCCTGAACAGCACGTTTAAACCTTCTGTTTAATACTTCTCTCATCATGCCGTAATCATCTTGCTCATTTTTTTTGTGCTTGATGTTGAACTTTCGATATCTCTTTTTAACAAATCCCTCATCACCATATGCAATTAAAGCTCCAACACTATTTGTTCCTTGGATATGGCTGTTGTCATAAACCTCAATTAAATTTATATTTGTCTCGAGATTGAATTTCTTTGCAACCTCATCGAAAAGTTCTCGATTATTTTGACTTTCATAAAGTTTTCTATTCAAACTGTCTTTTGCATTTTTAATTGCTTGATTAACTACTTTTAATTTTGAGCCTTTTTTAGCAACACTAATATTAATTTGTTTTCCCTCTTTTTGAGTTAAAGTTTTTTCAATTAAAACTTTTTCTTTTATTTCTTCAGATAGTATTATTGCAGAAGGTACACTTTTATTTTCATAAAATTGTGAAACGAATGAATTTAAAATATCTCCTAATTTTTCATCAGGGTCATGTTTTGGAAAAAAAGCTTGGTTACCCCAATTTTGTTTTGAACGATAAAAAAATACTTGAATACAAGTTTTTCCAGATTCTTTGTATCCTGCTATTACATCTGCCTCTACTAAGTTTGCCTCATTAATTCTTTGAGAAGATTGAATAATATTTAAAGCTTTAATTCTATCCCTTAAAATTACTGCTTTTTCAAAATCTAATTCCTCACTTGCCTTTTCCATTTGACTTGAGAGATTTTTTTGAATTTTTCTTGATTTTCCTGATACAAATTCAATAGCATCATCAACTGTTTGTTGATAATCACTTTTTTCAACATAACCAACACATGGTCCAGAACATCTTTTTATTTGATAAAGAATACAAGGTCTTTCTCTATTTTTAAAAACAGTATCATCACAAACTCTTAGATGAAAAATTTTTTGGATCATCTTTATAGTCCAGTTAGCTGAACCTGCTGATGCAAAAGGTCCAAAATAAAACCCTTCTTTTGTTTTTTTTCCTCTATGTCTTTTTATTTGTGGCCATTTATCTTTGTTACCAATAAAGATGAATGGAAATGATTTATCATCTCTTAATAAAATATTGAATTTCGGTTTAAATTTTTTAATTAGGTTTGCTTCTAGGAGTAGAGCTTCACTTTCATTTGAAGTAGTTGTTATCTCTAATTTTCTAGTTTGAGATAACATTCTCTCTGTTCTAATTATATGATTTTTTTCAGATACATAACTTTTAAGTCTATTAGGAAGATTTTTTGCTTTTCCCACATAAAGGATTTCATTTTTTTCATTTAGCATCCTGTAGACACCAGGAAGTTTAGGGACTAGGGATAGCTCTTTTTTAATTACTTCTTTTCCTATTTCAGAGCTTATCATGACTTCTTTTTTTGGTAATTTGAATACCAACAGATGAACATTGCTTAAGAATTTCTAATTTCTCAATTTTCAACATTATTTTAGCAATCCTTTGATCTTTGAATAATTCATCAAATACGGCTTCAGCTAATGTTTCAAGAAAGTTGTAATGTTTTTTTTTAACGAGTTTTGTAATTAATTTTACAATTGTTCCATAATTAACAATCGATTTTATATCTTTATCACTTGATGGCTTTTTATCCTCATAATCAATCTCTAGGCTAAATTTAACTTTTTGAGGCTTTTTCTTTTCAAAGTCATAATAGCCAAGTTTTAAATTTAAAATTAGTTCATTAATTAGAATTTTCTTTTCGTAATTAAAAAGACTTTTGTTTTTATCTATTTTTACAATTTTAAAATTACTTCTTTTCATTCTTTGCCCATTATATCTGGTGTTTGCCAGTTTAAATTTTGCCCACTATCTATTGCTAAAACTTGACCTGTAATAGATATATTTTTTATAAAAAAGTCAACAGCATTACATATTTGTTCAACATCAACTTGTCTTTTTAGTGGGGTTGCTAAATACTGTTTTCTAAAATGTTTTTCAGATTGTCTTTGATTTTTAATAGTTGGGCCAGGTGCAATGCCGTTTACTCTAATCTTTGGAGCTAAACTCATAGCACTAGTTTTAGTCAAAGTATAAAGTCCAGTTTTACTGATTGTGTAAGAAAAAAAATACGGAGTTAGTTTGAAAACTCTTTGATCAATAATATTAATTATATTGTTATTTGTACCTTTGACATTTTTTGCAAATTCTTTTGATAACAATGCGGGTGTTCTTAAATTTGTTCTTAAATGTTGCCCCCAACTATCTGTGGTAAAGTTCTCTAATTTATCATTTTCGAACAAAGAAGCGTTATTAATTAGACAATCAAAATATTTAAGTTTTGATTTTGCATATTTTACAATTTTATTTACATCATTTTCTTTACTTAAATCACCTTTAACCAAGTAAACTTTAGTACCATTATTTGATAGTTCTTTTTTTAACTTCTCAGCTTTTAATTTTGATTTATTGAAATGAATGAGAATTTCTTTATTGGGACCAGATAATTTTTTTGCAATTGCAGCACCAATTCTTGTTGCTCCACCTGTAATAATTATTTTCCGTGCTTCCATTTTTTATCTCTTTTTTTTGTAACTTTTGTTCCAGGCATTCCCATTGTTGATCGACCTTTAGGATAAAGTTTATTTTTTACATCATACTGCCTTATTTTTGGATTTAATGTAATTTCTAATTCGCTACTTTCCAACTTTCTTATTTCATCTCTAATTTTAGCAGCTTCTTCAAATTCAAGATTAGATGCAGCTTCTTTCATCTTTTTATCTAGTGCTTTAAGGTGTTTTTTTAAGTTTCCACCAACATTAGAGCCTTCACTTATTTTTACATAATCCTTTTCATAAACACTCTCTAAAATGTCACTTATTTCTTTTTTAACTGATGTAGCGCTAATTTTATGTTTTTTATTGTAAGCTATTTGAATATTTCTTCTTCTATCAGTTTCAGCAACTGCCTTTTTTATACTTTTGGTTTCTTTATCAGCATACAAAATAACTTTTCCATCTACATTTCTTGCTGCTCTTCCTATTGTTTGAATGAGAGAAGTTTCTGATCTTAGAAAACCTTCTTTGTCTGCATCTAAAATTCCAACTAATGCACATTCAGGAATATCAAGTCCTTCCCTTAATAAGTTGATACCAACTAAAACATCGAATACACCCATTCTTAAATCTCTCATTATTTCAATTCTCTCTAAAGTGTCTATGTCTGAGTGAAGGTACCTAACTTTAATTCCATTTTCATGAAGATATTCTGTTAAGTCTTCTGCCATTTTCTTGGTAAGAGTTGTGACTAAAACACGATGATTGTTTTCAATCACTCTTTTGCATTCGTGCATCAAATCATCTACCTGATTTTTGGCAGGTCTAATTTCAACTACAGGATCAATTAGTCCGGTTGGCCTGATAACTTGATCAATAAATTTCCCTTTTGTTTGCTCTAGTTCCCACGGTCCTGGTGTTGCAGATACAAATACAGTTTGAGTTCTCATTAAATCCCACTCTTCAAACTTTAACGGTCTATTATCCATGCATGATGGCAGTCTAAAACCATATTCTGCAAGAGTACTTTTTCTTGATCTATCTCCTTTGTACATTCCATTAAGTTGTGGAACAGTTACATGACATTCATCAACAAATATTAATGTATTATCTGGAAAATATTCAAATAGAGTAGGAGGAGGTTCTCCTGGTTTTCTTCCAGATAAAAATCTTGAATAGTTTTCAATTCCTGCACAAGAACCAGTTGCTTCAATCATTTCTAAATCAAACTTCGTTCTTTCTTCTAATCTTTGAGCCTCTAATAATTTATTTTCTGCTCTATGTTTTTTTAAAGTTATTTCTAATTCTTTTTTAATATTAATAACCGCCTGTTCGATTGTAGGCTTAGGAGTTATGTAATGACTATTCGCATAGACTTTTACTAAACTTAGTTCTCTAACTTTATCCCCAGTTAAAGGATCAAACTCTTCTATCTGTTCTAATTTATCTCCAAATAGACAAAGCCTCCAAGCTCTATCTTCTAGATGGGAGGGAAATACTTCTAAATATTCTCCTCTTGCTCTAAATGTTCCTCTATAAAAATTTTGATCATTTCTTTTGTATTGTAAAGCAACTAAAGATTTAATTATTTCTTCTCTGTTGTAATCATAATTTTTTTGAAGAGTTAGCGTCATTTTACTGTACGCCTCAACAGAACCTAATCCATAAATACATGAAACACTTGCTACAATTAAAACATCGTCTCTTTCCAAAAGAGATCTGGTGGCCGAGTGTCTCATTCGATCAATCTGTTCATTAATTGATGCCTCTTTTTCTATGTAAGTGTCAGATCTTGGAACGTACGCTTCTGGAGTGTAATAGTCATAATAAGAAACAAAGTATTCAACCGCATTATCTGGGAAAAATGTTTTCATTTCTCCATAGAGTTGTGCTGCTAGCGTTTTGTTTGGAGCAAGTATCAATGCAGGTCTATTAGTAGCCTCGATAACTTTTGCCATTGTAAAAGTTTTTCCAGATCCTGTAACTCCAAGTAATACTTGATTAAATTGATCTTTATTTGCACCGTTTACTAATTTCTTGATAGCTTCTGGTTGATCACCTGCAGGTTTAAAATCAGATTTAATTTTGAATTTTTTTCCACCTTCGAGTTTTCCAACAATTTTTGGATTTTTACTCTGAATATCCGTAATTAAATCTTGATAAGTATTTTCCATATATTAAACAGCGTATTAGAATTTATTTATATTTCAATGAGCATAATATCAGACAGTTTAAAACGAATTAAACCATCACCAACTATTGCAGTTACTCAAAAAGCAAGAGAACTTAGAGCTGCAGGAAAAGATGTAATTGGACTTGGAGCTGGAGAACCAGATTTCGATACACCAGATAATATTAAAAATGCTGCAATTAAAGCTATCAAAAGTGGAGACACAAAATATACAGCAGTAGATGGAACACCTGCTTTAAAAAAAGCAATCGTAGATAAGTTTAAAAGAGAAAATAAAATTAATTACACCACAGATCAAATCACTGTTGGAACTGGTGGAAAACAAGTTCTTTATAATGCTTTCATGGCAACTTTGAATAAAGGTGATGAAGTAATTATTCCTGCACCTTTTTGGGTTTCTTATCCTGATATGGTTTTATTAGCGGGCGGTAAACCAAAGATAGTAAAGTGTACAGAAGAAGAAGGATTTAAACTAACTCCAAGTAAATTAAAAAAAGCTATTACTAAAAAAACAAAATGGGTGATTTTAAATTCACCTTCAAATCCAACTGGAGCAGGCTACTCAAAAAAAGAAATTGAAGATTTAGCTAAAGTTTTAATTAAAAATAAAAAAGTTCATATTTTAAGTGACGATATCTATGAACATATAGCATATGATAATTTTAATTTTTATACGATTGCTCAAAATTCTAAATTGAAAGATAGAACTTTGACAATGAATGGTGTTAGTAAATCTTATGCAATGACTGGTTGGAGAATAGGGTATGCCGCTGGGCCAAAAGATATAATTAAAGCAATTGGTAAAATTCAATCTCAATCTACATCTAACCCTTCATCAATCAGTCAAGCTGCTGCAGTTGAAGCTTTAAATGGCAACCAAGGTTTTATAAAAAAAAGATCTAAAGCATTCAAAGAAAGAAGAGATTTTGTTGTTAAAAGTTTAAACAGTATTAAAGGTATAAATTGTTTAACCCCTAATGGTGCATTTTATGTATTTCCAAGTTGTAAGGGATTGTTAAATAAAAAAACTAAATTGAAAACTGATACTGAGTTTGTACAAAAACTACTTGAGCAATCTAATGTTGCAGTCGTACAAGGTTCTGCATTTGGTTTAGATGGGTACTTTAGAATTTCTTATGCTACTTCAATGCAAAATTTGAAGAAAGCAATGGATAGAATAAAATCTTTTTGCGAAAGCCTTTCTTAAGAAGTGAAAACAGCATTACTATTTGGCTCAACTGGATTAGTTGGAGGTCATGTTTTAAATCAACTTATTCAGAATGATAATTATTCTAAAATTAAAATATTTGTTCGTTCTCCAATTCAAATAGACAATTCAAAAGTTGAAGTAATTAAAACTGATTTTAATAATCTAGAAAAGCATAAAGAACAGATTGTTGGAGACGAATGTTATTTTTGTATTGGGACAACAAAAAAAAATTCTCCTGACAAAAATGAATATCAAAGAATTGAATTAGATATACCAAAACAAATAGCTCAAATTGCAAAATCTAATAATATTAATTCATATTTTTTTGTGTCTTCAGGATACGCAAATTCTAAAAGTTCAGGAGATTATTTAAAATATAAAGGCCTTGTAGAAGAAGAGATCTTAAGTTTAGGTTTTTCTAAAATAGGAATTATGAGACCCTCATTTATATTGGGGAACAGAAAAGAATTTAGATTGGGAGAGAAAATAGGAATAATTATTTTTAAACTCCTAAATCCTTTATTTTTTGGACCATTAAAGAAAATGAGATCAATTCATTCAGAAACAATCGCAAAAGCAATGATTAAACTTGCGAATAGTGATATTGATCAAAAAATCTTCGAGTCAGATCAAATTTCAGATTTAGTAAAATAAATTTATTTTAAGGTACAATGACTATTTTCTACGATACACCCAACTTTTTCCATTTCTTCGTCAAATATTTTTGGATGTCTTAAAGCATAAATATTTTTTAAATAATTAATTCCATACCGTTTAAATTTTCCATCTTCTGTAAGTGCTCCAGATTCGTGTCCATATGAAACCACTGTTTCTAATAAATTTCCTTTTTTGTCATAGAGAACTGTTTCTCCATAACAATTACAAAAATAACTTCTGTTCTGCTTAGGCTCAATATCAATAAAAATAGAGGTTCCTCTTATTCCAATTGTGCCGTGTGGGATTTCAACATTTAATTCCTCTTGTCTTTTTCCAAAAACTGCATGAACAGAACCTTTGATAACTTTTAATAAGTTTTTTGAGACAAATTGAAGTTTAGTTTCAGGTCTTATCAAATAAAAATCATCTTTAACTTTGATTATTGATTTTTCATCTTTAGTTTCAATTGTAGAATTATTTAAATCCTGAAAATTTAATTCTGCTTCCTTACCATCTATGAAAAATTTTCCTGATAATATTTTATTAGTTTCGGAGGCAAATGCGAGCTTTGGACTTAATCCCCAAGCAATCATAATTTGACTTACAGTTTTTATAAATTTTCTTCTGTTCATTTGAATTAATTTTATACCTGAAATTTAAAGATGAGGTTATACAAAATTTTTATACTAAGCCTAATCTTACTACTGATTTTCCAGCATCAATTAGAGCCCCACTTGCTGGTTTAAATTCAAAACCAATTAAATCTTCAGCATATTTTGTCTCTGGTTTCATTTCTAATTCAAGATCAGGAATCATTGTTTTTGCACTTGAATCTAACATGCTAATAAATTTCACCATAAAATTTGGTAAAGTTTTTTTAGGTAGTTTTTTTGCATACTCTGGTAATGCTTCTGCTAATATTTTTGATGTCTCAAGTAGTGTTTTAACTTCTTTTCCAATTATTAATCTTCTGCCACCAACTTTTGAATTTCCTAAGCAAGCTACATGAGATTTTGCAACATCTTTAACATCAGATATTAGTATTCCCCATTTAGGTGTTGCTGGAAATTTACCTTTTAAAAATTGTCTTACATATTCAATTGAAGTTCCACCCTTGGTATCCAAAGCATCCCCAAATACTCCACCGGGATTTATACAAGTAAGTTTATTTTTAATACCTTTACTTTCCATTAATTCCCAGGCAGCTTTTTCAGCAACTGTTTTGGATAGAAAATAATCATTAACTCCTTCAACCCAATTTTCATCAGTCCAATCATTTTCACTAAATTTATAAGGATTTGATCTATTCGGCTTTCTAAACATTGCTGCTATTGAAGATGTAACTACAAATTGCTCTGCATTTGCTTTGATACCAGCGTTTAAAACTCTTAAAGTTCCATCTTTTGCAACTGGTATTAAATTTTCTCTATTTTTTGAGACTTTCATCGGAAAGGGGGAAGCCATATGAATTATATATTTGCATCCTTTTGCAGCTTCTTCCCAACCTTCATCACTTAAAAGATCAAGTTTAATAAAAGACAAATTATCTATTGATGCATATTTACTAATCGTCTCTTTTGTTTGAGAAATTACATCATCACTTCTAACAGAACCCAAAACCTCGTAACCTGAATTTAATAATTCTATTGCAGTATGTTTAGCAATCCATCCACTTATTCCAGTTAATAATACCTTATCAGTCATAACACCTCTCTCTTTAGTCAGTTAGTTATTGTAATCTCAAATTAATGAGATAAGAATTTTTCTGCTTCTAATGCAGCCATACAACCCATACCAGCTGCTGTAACCGCTTGTCTGAAAGTTTTATCTTTAACATCACCCGCAGCATAAACTCCAGGAATATTTGTTTCTGTAGAATCTGGTTTTGTAATTAAATAACCTTCTTTATCCATTTCTAATTGATCTTTGAAAAGTTGAGTTGCAGGATCATGACCAATAGCAATAAACAATCCATCTAATTTTACTTCCTCTGTTTTTTCAGTTTTCAAATTTTTAATTTTTATACCTTTAACATTTTTGGGTTCACTATCACCTAAGACATCCTCAACAACAGAGTCCCAAACTATTTCAATTTTTTTATTTTCCATCAATTTTTTTTGCAGCATTTTTTCAGCTCTTAAACTATCTCGTCTATGAATTAATTTTACTTTTGATGCAAATTTTGTAAGAAACATTGCCTCTTCTACTGCAGCATTACCACCTCCAACTACAGCAACTTCTTTATCTTTAAAAAAGAAACCATCACATGTAGCACATGCTGAAACTCCAAATCCTCTAAATTCTTGTTCAGATTTAATGTTTAACCATCTTGCTTGTGCACCAGTTGAAATAATTATGCTATCTGCTGTATATTTTTGACCACTATCACCAACAGCCTCAAACGGTGTAGATTTTAAATTCACTGATCCGATATGGTCTTCTATCATTTCTGTTCCAACAGCTTTTGCTTGATCTCTCATTTGATCCATTAGCCATGGTCCTTGAATTACTTCTGCAAACCCTGGAAAATTTTCCACATCAGTTGTGGTTGTTAATTGTCCGCCTGGTTGAGCACCATGAACAAGGATAGGATTTAACATTGCTCGTGCAGCATAAACAGCTGCTGTGTATCCGGCAGGACCAGATCCAATTATTAACACTTTTGTGTGTTTAGTTGGATTTTGACTCATATGGAAGCTATATAGTGATTAATGTCTAAATTAAAAGGTTTATTATTAACTCAAGGGATGCACGGAATGATTAGTCAAGTCGAGGGACTTGCTAAAGCACTTGATATTGATTTTGTTCACCACAAGGTTGAACTAAAAAGTATTTGGAAATTTGTTCCTCCTAAATTTACACCAATTTCTCAAAATGTTTATAAAAAGATTGAAGATAATGATTTTGATTTAATAATCTCATGTGGGAGAAAGAGTGTAATTCCATCTATCCACTTAAAAAGTATTTCTAAAAAAAAAATTTTTAATATTCATATTCAAAATCCAAAAATAGATTTTAATCATTTCGATTTTATTGTTGCACCTGAACATGATGGAATTAATGGGGAGAACGTTATTAGCACTAAAGGAGCCATTCATTATCTTTCAGAAAGAGAAATTGAGAAAAATAAAGATTATTTAAATTCTTTTATCAAAAAGGACGAAAGAAAAATTTGGTGCTTAATTATGGGTGGACCAACAAAATATTATGATTATTCAACTAAAAATATGAAACACATTTTCTCAATGTTTTATAAATTAATGAAGAAACATGATTTCCAATTAGTAGTAATCCCATCAATGAGAACCCCAATAAATACTATTCATTATGCAAAAGAGTTTTTTGGAGAAAAACATACAGTAATTATGAATGTAGATAAAAAGGCATATTTATCTGCATTAGCTTTATCTGAATATATAGTTGTTACATGTGACTCTAGCTCCATGATCTCTGAAGCTGCTTTGACAGGCAAACCAATCTATGTTGCTAATATTTTACCAAAAAAGAATGACAAAAGATTCCAAAGATTTAGAAATTTATTTAGAGAACTAAATATCACTAGAAACTTAGGTGAGGAAATTGAAAATTGGAACTATGAAAAACTAGATGAAACTAATAGAGTAGCAAAAGTTATTAAAGAAAAAATTGAATCTTAATGTCATTTTTAAATTCTATAAAAAATAATTCAAAAAAATATGAAACACCATTTGATCATTGGGAATATAGCAATGCTCTATCTGACGGAGCAATTGAAGAGATTATTAAAGCAGATATTCCAAATTTAAGTGAGCATAATTTGAATTATGACGGAACAAGAGCAATTGATGGAGGGGCAGCAGAATTCAGAGAAGGTATATCATCTGGTGGTAAAGCAATAAAATTTAGATGTTTTGTAACAAAAGAAAATAGTTTGCAATTTCCAAATCTTGTTAAATTTATAAATGAACTACAATCAAAAGAAACATTCGAGACAATATCTAAAATGATCAATAAAGATTTATCAAACTCATACGTCAGGGTAGAGGTGATTTGTGATAGAGAGGGTTTTTGGCTTAAACCACACTGTGATATTAAAGAAAAATTAATGTCAGGATTAATTTTTGTAAATAAAACTAATGAGTCTGAAGATTTGGGAACTGATTTTTATAATGAAAAATTAGAGAAAGTTAAAACATTACCTTACAGAAATAACTATGGTTATCTTTTTACCAGCGGGCCAAATACTTGGCATGGCATGGAAAAAAAGAGCATTCTTAAAGAAAGACGATGTTTACAAGTAAACTACGTGACTTTCGAAACTGACTGGAAAGTAAATAATTAAAATTTATTTAATGAAATTAATCCAGATTTTGGATCAATAATTTTTTCATTTAAGGTAGCAACTTTACCAACCGCAAAACCAGCATTCTCAATTACTTTTTTAAAGTCTTCTTCGGAAAAATTTGGAGTATTTTCAAAGTTAATAAACGCAACTCCCTCTGGCCATGAAACTTCAACATTACCTTCACCTGTTGCAGCTTTAAGTTCTTTTTTAACTTTTGCTTGGCATGCCATACATACCATTCCATCTACAACTCCAATCATAGCAACTTCTGCTTTGACTATGTTTTGAAAAAATATTAATGATGTAAATAAAACTAGTAAGATTTTTTTCATAATTCTCTTATAAACTATTTTTTTTAATTTAATATACCCATATTGGGTAATACTATTGAAATTTATTTATGAATATAGAAATGCTTTCAAATCCCTCAGAGTTAAAAGATACAAGATCGAAAATAGAAGAGTTTTGTAAATCAAATCTACCAAATATCGAATTAGCAAGCGTAACTTTAGCAATTGATGAGGCTTTGCAAAATGTAATTAGGTATTCATATAAAATGAAAAAAGATCAAAAAATTGATTTAAATTTAGAAATTATAAATGATAATGAGCTTAAAGTAATAATTACTGACTACGGTGAACAAGTACCATTAGATACAATTAAACCAAGAGATTTAGATAACGTCAGACCTGGAGGTTTGGGAGTATACTTTATAAAAAAAACCTCAAAATTTTGTGAGTACAAACACAATGAAGTGGGCCCAGGCACAACTTTAACTTTAATTTTTTAACTACTCCTCTTTAATAAGTTTAGGCTTTGAGCATTTGTAAAATTGATTGGAACCTCTTAAAGATTTTTGCAGCATTGCTAATTCATTAGAGTTTTGACTGTAAGTTAAATTTGTTTGAAGCCCCCCAATGGATCCAACAGAGGAGAAAGATGATGGGGTTTGTTTACCCATCTTGAAGTTTACTTTTGTCTTTGAATTATTAATTTTAGTCAAAATTATTTGCTTTCTCTTTTTTGAATAAATCCAGACAGTTGTATTTTTTTTATTTTTACAACTTAATTGATAAATATTTGCATTAGAATTTTTAGGAATAAAAGCTATAACAACAAGTATGAAGGTAAATTTTAAAAAAAATTTAAATAACATCAAAATATTTTTTTTAGCTTTTTTTGCATTTTTGGCAGCTAACTATCTTTATAATAATATCATAACAAAATCTACAGCTAACAATGTAAAGTTTTTAGAGGTTGAAGTTGAGTTAAAAGGTAATGTAGATTTTAATTTAAAATGTGAAGGAGCAAACAACCCAAACCCCTCAAGTGTAAATAGAGGCCTTGGTGAGCAAACTGAAAGTAATTGTACCGGCACTGGAACTTTTTCTGCAGTAGTTCCGCAACAAAGATTTACAGAAAGTTCAAATTAATTTATTCAACTAATTTTTTTAGCTTTAAACCTTCAAGACATTTTTCCATTGTAAACATTCCATCTTTAGCAGATGTTTGAAGGGTAGATTGAATTTGTTCTGTTTTACCTTCTCTAATTAAATTTCTTATTGCTGGTGTACCTGTCATTACTTCATGACATCCAATTCTTCCTCCACCTTTCTTTTTTAATAACTGTTGAGACATTACTAATCTTATTGATCCAGCTAGCATTGTTTGTGCTTGTTCTTTTTGAGCTGGAGGAAATACATCTAAAATTCTTGTAATTGTTGAAGAAGCACTACTAGCATGTAGGGTTCCAAAAACTAAGTGACCAGTTTCTGCAGCAGTTAATGCTAATGAAATAGTTTCAAGATCTCTCATCTCACCAACTAAAATTACATCAGGATCTTGTCTTAATGCAGATTTCAATGCCTTTGCAAAACTACCAGTATCTTTTCCAACCTCCCTTTGAGAAATAATACTTTTTTTAGCAGGATGAACAAACTCAATAGGATCTTCAATTGTAATTATATTTTCTGCTCTATGAGAATTAATTTGATCTATCATTGCGGCAAGTGATGTAGATTTACCAGAACCAGTTTGTCCTGTAACAAGAACTAATCCTGTTTTATGAGTAATTGCTTCATGTGCTGCCGGTGGCAAACCTAGTTTTTCAATATTAGGTATCTCGCTTATAATTTTTCTAAGAACCATACTTGGTCCATATGAAGAATAATAACCGTTTGCTCTAAATCTCTGTCCATCAACAACAACAGCAAAATCTAAATCACCATTGCTAATTAAATAATCATATTGAGCTTTATCTAAAGATTGTTTCCAAAAAGTTTCTATATCTTGTCTTGAAACAATATCTTCGCTGAAAACTTTAATCTCACCATTTTCTCTGATTGCAAATGGTTGATTCGATCTGATGTGGATATCTGACAAATCATATTCTTTTGGATATGATTTTAATTTATCATGAAGACTCATAAATGTTTTGATGCTCTAAAAGTTATAGCTTTTCAAGTTTTTTTTAATATTGATACATATATAAAGTAACACAACTAATGCTTGTGTACCGATTCGGTATTTATTATTGTGATTTTATTCGGTTTTTATAAAAAATTATGATTGATAAAATTGGACCTCCTATTGCAAAAGCTTTTGCTCCTATCATTAAATTAATAGGAAAAAATCACTCAAAAAAAGAAAAAGTAATAGGTGTGGTTTTTAGAGATAAATTTATTCAAGCCGCAGAAATTTCATACAAAAAAGGTGTTTGTAAAATTGATAATTTCTCTAATCAACAAATAGCAGGAATTGGAGAAGACCAAGATTTTTTATCCGCAACAACATATTTAAGTGATCAAGTAAAAAATGCATTAGACTCTATTAAGACTAAAACAAAAGACATTGCCGTTTCTATAGATACATCCAAAGCACAAATTTATAATTTACAAATTCCAATTATGGATGAAGAAAGTTTAAGGGAAGCAACTGCTTTAGGTGGATTTTGGGATCAGTTTGATGAAACACCTGAAAATTTAGATGAATTTGAAACAAGTTATTCTGTTATGAGCACAAATGAAGAGCTTGGTGTAATGGATGTAGTTTTAGTTGCCATGGAAATAAAGTTTGTAGAAACTTATTCAAATATTTTTAGACTTGCGGGTTATAATCCTGTTGTTATTGATCTAGCACCGTTTGCTCATGTTAACTCTCAAGGAATACTTCTTGGGAAAGAAGGTTTTGAAACTCCAAATGTTATTTTCAATTATTCAAAAGATGAGAAAAGTATTACTATTTGTTCCAATAAAGGTTTTCAGTATTCAGAATTAAATATTATTGAAGCAGATCAAGTATTGCTTGATACAGTTGAGGAAGTTGAAAGTGTTGAAACAGAATTTTGGGATGAAATTTTTGAAAGACTAGGTTCTCAAATTAAACAATATTTAGTTGAGTATGAAACAAAGTATGAATTTGATCCTATAAATATTATTACAGTAATTTCAGATAAGTCAAAAATTAAAAATGTTTCGAAAGGAATTGAGCGACAATTGGGAGATGTTGTTATTAAACTTTATAATCCTGAGGACTCTGCTGAAATTTCAGATAGTGCAAAAAAATATATAGACTCACTTAGCAATAAATCTCTTGCATCGGAAGCAATTGGTATTGCATCAAGAAAATTAAATTCTTTTAATCTTGAAACTAACGAAATAATTTCAGTAAATCTTTTATCTAATTTTGATCAGGTAAAAACTAACAGAAGATCAAAATCTTTAGGTAATTTTTGTTTAATGATTTCTATGATTTTTGTTTTAGGTATTATTGGACACGTTCTTCCATTTAAAATTTTAAAATTAATGAATAATTCATCTAAATTAGCTGCCACTAAAATTTTAGAGGAAGATCTTGAAAGTAAAAATAATCTCTTGCAAGGATATAATGCAAAAATCGATAGTATAAATGAAGATAAAAGAATTGCAGCAGCATTTGGTTCAAATTTAAAAACAACTGCAAATCTTTATGCAAGTTTAAATCAAATAGTTCCAAAAAATATAAGATTGACTAGTTTTGGAATACAAGAAAAACATAATATTTTATTTTCTGGTGTAGCCATGAACGATCAAGCGGTTGTAAATATGATGAATAGTTTTTCAGACAATGAAGTTGTTAATGATAGTAAAATTGAGGCATTAGTTGAATTTTCTAAACAAGATCGAATAGCACTTTACACAGTTGCTGGACAACCTGACCTAAAAGAGGAAGATTTACCCAAAGAAAAAATAACAAAAAAATTTAATTCAAGATTATCATTAAAAGCTTTATCAAATGAAGTATTTGATGATGAAACTATAGTTTCAGATCTATTAGAGGCAGGTAAAGAATAATGTTACTAAGATTTATATTTACAATTATCTTTCTATTCTATTTTGGTAATTCTTTTAGCAGCGATCCATTTACTAATGAAATTGGTATTGTAAGAGAGCCAGAAGTAGTTGAGATTAAAATTGAAGATACAGTTGAGTCTGAGACAGATTTATTAATTCAAGAAGAAGCTAATGAAGAGGAATTGGCAGAAGAATTATCTAATAACACTGAAGAGGTGATTGAAGTTGTTGAGGCTGAACCTGAGAGCACCGAAATTGTTACAGTTTTAAATATTGATCCAATAATTGCATACTCTTTAAGAGATTATCTATTAAAAGGTGTTGCACTAAGCAAAGAATCTGATCATCAATTTCAAAGAGCTAAAATAAAAAAAATCGATAGAGCAAAAACACCTACTACTCACACTATTTCGAAAGACGATACAATTGAGAAGATTGCTTTTAGATACGGTTTTTCTTTAAGAGAAATAGAAGTTGCAAATGCAATTTATCCTGGATCAAGAAAATTAGTAATTGGTGACAAGATAGTTATACCAAATAGATTTCATATCGTAAAAGAGGGTCAAAACTTAAATACGATTGCTGAAAGATATAATTTAAATGCAACGCAACTTGCTTCTTACAATGATCTGGATGATGAAAATATTATTTTGATTGGTGATAAACTATTACTCCCATTCTTTATTCATGTAACAAATGAGAACGAAACAATAGCTGATATTGCTGGAAGATATGAAAGAGAAATAAGTGAATTAATAGAATTTAATGCTTTTGAAAAAAACACAGTTATTTTAAACGAAAATCAATTAGTAAAAATTCCAATTTATACGAATGAGAATATTTCTTATGAAAACTTAGACAAGAAGAGTATTAACGATTTTAAAATAAATAGAAAAAATCTTGCAATAATTGAAATAAGCAACAGTCAATTTATGGTTAGAGAAGGAGACAGAATAGGAAACAGAGATGGCGTGATAGTGTCAATTGAAAAAAATAAAATGATTGTTTTAGAGGATAATATTGAATATGAGTTTTTAATTAATACTCCAATAGTAGGAATGGCAATTGCATCATTACCACAATCAAATAATGAAGATTTAATCAACGATGATGTAAACAATGATGATATAAATATTGAAAATCAAACAGAGAATAATGAAAATAATAATAACGATAATGAAAGTGAAACAGTAACCAATGTTGAGGATTTATTCAATTAATGACAAAATTTATTAAATCATTCCTGGTTTTAACACTTTCTATGTTACTAGTAAGTTGCAGTAGTTCAAATAGGCCCAAAATGGCTTATGATCAAAAAGATAAAGGAGCTGTTCAAGAAATTGAGTCTTTCAATGTAAAGGCAAGTGCTGAAAATTTTAGACAAACTGCAGAACAATTCAATCTAGACTCAAACGATATTTTAAATAAAAATAAAAAAGAGGAAAAGTTAGCAAGAAGAATCTCTTTAACAGAGGGTAAAACGCTTGAAAAAAAATCACTTAAACTAATTGATAGAAATTTAAAGATTAAAAAGTTGGAAGATACCGAAGTAAGTTTAAAGCTTAATAATATGAATATAAGATCAGCTTTAAAATTATTTGCTGGATTAGTTCAGAGAAATATTATCATAGGTAATGAAGTAGATGGTGAAATAACTATTGATTTTGAAAATATAAAATGGGGCTCTGCTGTTTATGCTATTTTAGATATTAACAGTTTAATTATGACTGTTGATGAAGATTCTGGTTTGCTAAGAGTTCATACAAAAGAATTTTTTGCTGAATTAGAAAAAGCTAAAATAGACAATACTATAGAGGAAAATAATAATTTAGCTTCCTTAGATATTGGCGGTTCAGTATCAAACGAAGGAGATGGTTCTGAACCTTTGGTTACAGAAATATTTAAAGTCTTTTATCAAAGTTCAACAGATTTAGTAGAATCTCTTGGGGAAGTTATGGGTGAAACCGAAGGCTTTACTATGGTAGATGATGAAAAAAATAATCAAATTATAATTACAGGAACATATGCACAATTAAATCAGGCAGAGAATATTTTAAACAAAATTGACTTGGAAAAAAAACAAGTAATGATCGAGGCTTATATTGTTAATGCAACTGATGGCTTTAATAAAAACTTTAGTGCGAACATAGATGCATTAAATGCTGCGGCAACTGCAAATGGAAGTGATAGAATAACTTTTTCAGGGATTGATACCAACCCAGGAAATACAACTTCAATAACTCCTGTGGCTGATACGAGTCCTGAAGCTATATCTAATGCAGATTTATCAGATGCAGTCAGTTTGGCAGGAGGAGCATTTTTGCTTGGAAATATAGGAATGACAAAGATCAAAGCTGTAATCACTGCATCAGTGAAAGACTCTAATACAGAAACAGTTTCAAATCCAAAACTATTTGCAATGGACGGTGAAGAAGCAACTCTTACTCAAGGTACAACTTTAGTAAAAGTAATTCCAGCTTCAGGTGATGCTGCAGGATCTACAGTAGAAATTCCACAAAATTTAAGCATCACGGTGAAACCGGAAATTGTTGGAGAAAGTAGAGTAAAAATTGAATTATCACTTGCAAATGATGCACCAGGTGAAAGCTCAGGTGATGACGTTGTAACGAACGAGGAATCACTTACATCTATAGTACAAATTAATGCAGGTGATGTAGCTGTGCTTGGAGGTGTTTATAAAAATACTAGAGAAAACAGCGAAACTTATGTGCCGTTCTTCTCAAAAATTCCATTACTAGGAGCATTTTTTAGACAAACAACTGATAAAGACGATAAAACTCAACTGTTAATATTCCTAAGTGCAAATGTTGTATAAGTTATAATTTTTATTATAACTTTAAACATGCCTTCAATAAATCCTGAAATAAGTATTAAGATTTCAAACCTTTTAAAAACTAGTGGAAAATTATCTGAAGCTAACTTTAATGAGGCTAAAAAAAAATACGATAGTAATGGCAAGGTTCCTCTTGGAGTTTTAGAGTATTTAATTGATGATAAATTAGTAAGTGAAGATGATATTGTTTCTGCAGTTTCAAGAAATTATGCTTTACGTAAAACTATTCTAACTGAGCAAAATATTAAAAAAGAAGCTGTAAAAAAACTTCCAAAAGATTTTATAATGGAAAACGAAATGCTTCCATTTGAACTAAATGGAAGAATTTTAAAAATTGCTTTATTTGATCCAACTAAATCTACATTAGCAGGTAAGATTAAAAGTATGACTGGATGTAATGTAGAATTGTATGTTGCAAAACCATCAAATTTAGATCAAGCATTAAAATTTAAATCTGTAATTGAAGCGACACAAGACTCTCAAAATAATCAAGCACAAAAATCATCAGTCTCAAAACCAAATTTAAACGTGAAGGTTCCAAATGTAAAAATTACTCAAGGTGAGAATGCTGTTGTGGAATTTGTCGATAAACTTTTAAATGAATCATTTTTTAGTGGCACTAGTGATATTCATATTGAAATTTTTAGAAGAGGTGAGGCAAGAATAAGATTTAGAAAAGATGGTGTCCTCCAAGAACAATTACAGTTCAAACAATTTTTGATGGAGAATTACAATGCAATAGTGACAAGGCTAAAAATTATGTCAGGTTGCGATATTTCAGAAAAAAGGTTGCCTCAAGATGGAAAACTTCAATTTAAAAATCCACAACCAAAAAATGAAGATGATGTTGATATTGATGTTAGATTTTCAGTTATTCCAGCTAAAGAAGGTGAAAGAGTTGTTATGCGTTTACTTGCTGCTGGGCCAGATCTTGGTTTAGAGCAAATCGGTCTAGATAAAGAGGATTATGATAATTTAGTTACAGCTATAACTGCTCCTCAAGGAATGGTTTTGGTTACGGGTCCAACAGGTAGCGGTAAAAGTACAACTCTTTATGGCTGTATTAAAAAAATTAATAATCCCGGAACAAATATAATGACAGCCGAAGATCCGGTTGAATTTTATTTAAAAGGTGTTGGACAAATTCAAGCTAACAATGAAATTGGTTTAACATTTGAAGCGATATTAAAATCTTTTTTAAGACAAGACCCAGAGGTAATTCTAGTTGGAGAAATAAGAGATAAATCTACAGTAGATATTGCGATTAAAGCAGCTTTAACTGGACACTTATTATTAAGTACGCTTCATACAAATGATGCGGTTTCTACGGTTGTCAGATTAGTAAATATGGGTGTTCCAAGTTTCATGGTTGCATCAGCATTGAGTTTAATTGTTGCTCAAAGGTTGGCGAGAAAGAATTGTTCTTCTTGTACAGTTGATGATGAAAAAGCAACTAAAGAAACTTTATTGCAATATGGTTTTAAAGAAGAAGAGTTAAATGCTTTTACCCCCAAAATGGGTGCAGGTTGTGCAGAATGTAACAACACTGGATACAAAGGAAGACAAGGAATTTATGAAGTGTTAAAAAAAACTCCTAACTTAGAAGCTGCGATATTGAGAGATGCTAGAGGAGATGAAATGCTTGAAGTTGCAATTAAGGATGGTTTCAAAACTATGCAAGTTATTGGCAGAAATTTTATTAAAAAAGGTATATTATCTGTTGAAGAATATTCTAGAATTTTAGTAGTTTAGTTTATGGCAACATTTCAATATGCTGGTGTTCAAGCTGGAAAAAAAATTAATGGTGTAATTTCTGCATCTGATCCAAAAAGTGCTGCAGTAGAACTTAGGAAAAAGAAAATTATTGTTACCTCAATCAAAAAAGGTAACGGTAAATCCGAAAAGAAAGGTCCACCATCTTTGGATGATGTTCCTATAAGTAACGCCCCTATTATTATTGCAAAAGGAAATATTTATTTAAATTTTGGACCTTGGGCCAAAGTTCCACCGAAGGAATTATTGCAGTTTACAAAAAAAGTATCAACTATGATCAAGGCGGGTTTGCCTATTTTAGAGTCTATCATGATGATCAGAGATCAAACTGTACATATGAAGATGAAAATGACTGCTCATGCCATAATAAAAGATTTAAATGGCGGAATGAATTTAACGGATGCTTTTGCCAAGCACCCAAAAATTTTTGACAATATTTATTTGAATATGATCTCTGCAGGTGAAGCTAGTGGTAAATTAGATGAATTTTTAATTAAACTTGTAGAGTTATTAGAGAAAAATGCAAAAATTAAACAAGGTATTAAAAGTGCATTATTTTATCCAATAATGCTTTTGACGGTTGCAACAGTAATTACAATTTTCATGTTATGGAAAGTCGTTCCTGTTTTCGAGAAGATGTATGGCTCAATGGGTGTTCAACTCCCAGCAGCAACTTTAGTTATTGTTAATGCGAGTAGATTTATTGCTAATCCAACCAATATAATGAAAATCGTTGGAATTATAGTAATTATTAGAGTTTCTTATAACTTCATGTACAAAAATATAGAGGGATTTAGACATGTAATGCATAAGAGATTTTTAAAATTTCCATTGTTTGGAGATTTAATTGTTAAGGCAACAGTGTCTAGGATGTGTATGATTATGGCCAATCTAACTAGAGCTGGAGTAAGTATCATAGACACAATAAAGATTTCCAAATCTGTTACTACAAATCTAGTTTTTATTTATGCGTTAGAGAGAATTGGGAGGCAGATAGTAACTGGTCAAACATTGTCTGCGTTACTACAAAAAGAAGAACATATATTCCCTCCAGCTCTTGCACAGTTAACAGCTGTTGGTGAGAGAACAGGAAATATGGAAGAAATGTTTCAGTCAATTGCAACTTACTATGAAGAAGAATTTGATGGTGTTGTTGCGGCCTTATCCTCAATTATAGAACCATTAATGATTGTGATAATTGGTGCGATTATCGGGGTTCTTATGATAGCTTTGTACATGCCAATCTTCAGTATTGGTCAAGCTGTAGGATAGACCTTAATGAAAATCAAAGAAAAAGGTTTTAGTATTTTGGAGTTGATGACCACTATAGCCATCATATCCATTATTGGTGCAGTTGGTTTTCCAGCAATTGATAATTTTGGTGATCAAGATAATTTCGAGAGCGATCTTGCAACAATTCGAGGTCAAATAAATTACGTTAGACAACTGTCCCTTGAAGATGGAAACGCTTATACGATCAGAATTGTAAATGATACTTCTAACAATACTGCAGATTTAGAAGTTTGGCAGGCACAAGGTTTGAATAGATACAATGTGGAATACCATAAATCTACAGCCACCAAATGTTCTGATTTTGATGGTACAAATGATAAAGGAACTAAGCTAACAGATTTAACAAAAGAACTTGAGCATATGACAATCAGTAGATGTACATCTACGACAGGTAGCTGTACAAAAGTTTCTGCTTCTAATAACTTTTTTTGTTTTTTACCTGATGGATCCTCACCTGAAAATGCTAGAGGAGAAATACAAGCCTCTGAAAATGCTGGAGGAAAAAAAGATTATTTACACACTTACGAGACAGGTTTTTTTAATAATGGGAATAGAATGTAATGAATTTAAAACACAAACTTCAGAGGGGTGTATCTTTGGTTGAGGGAATGACAGCAGCTGGTGTTTTGGGTATAGCTGTAACTGTATTTATGACATTACAATCTTATCAAGAAAGAGATTTTGCAAACTTAAGGAAGTTTGACAAAGCTGCTTATGCAGTAGAATTAATGTTTGAAGAACTTGCCGCTGTTTACAATCCTGTAGCTGCGCAATATGGAAATCCAAGAGTATTTGAAGATACAACAGCAGGCGCTTCTTTAAAAGTAAAGGGTCTTGCTCAATTACCAGGTGATGGAGATCAAATAATAATCGAGGGAGTGGGTGGTAAATACGAAATTACAGACTCAACTGCTTTCGATGATGATAACAATACTACTTTATCTTTGGAAAGATCAGATGTTCCTGATGATACACCAAATAAAAATATGGCATCTGATGCTACAGAAAATGCTCCAATTACATTTATATCTAATTCTGAAGGTAGTTTGGATCCTTATGATGATCTAGACATGACAAAGTTTGAAGACACCACATATAAAGCGACAATAACAAATCAAAAAGTTTTGGCCGACCTAGATAATTGGGGAACTTTATTGAAGAAGCATCTCGGTCCTGCAAGAACTGGAGATAAGAGATTATTAGAAATTGAAGACATCGAAAAAGATGTCCCTGTTGATAAAGATAATGATGGAGTTACAGATCAAGAAGATGGAGTTGATATTTATGAAACCGTCAAAAAGAAACAAGTTACAATAATTATTAAACAAGACAAAATTGAAGAAAAATTTAGAAGATTATTTTTAGCTGGAACTTAAAATGAATTTAAAAAAATTTATTACTCAAAAAGGATTATCTCTTACCGAAGCTTTAGTTGCTGTGGTTGTTTCAACAATCGTTATGGGGGCAACTTATACAATTTATAATAATTTTCAGGGTACATTTGTCAGACAAATCAATCACAATAATATGAAACAGGAGGCTAGATTTGCACTACATGTATTACAACACGATAGCAAGATGGCTGGTTATAAACATCCTGATAGTACCGATGGTGAAGTTCAAGTGCCGGTAAAGGTTTTAAATACAGATGGTACAGAAGTTGCAGATGATACTGAGTTTGGAGAAATTGTATCATTTTGTTTTGATACCGAGGATAATAGTGGAAATATTCAAAGAAAATTAATTAAGTACGAGTTAAAATCTCCATACTCTCCTATTACTGATAAAACTGTATTAAAGAAAAAAGTTTGGAACACAACAAATTGTGACGAAGATGATACTGTCAATACAACAGTCGATGCAGACTGGATGCCTGTTGCCCAGTTTTTTGATGAAATTGGAATTAGAATTAGAAGTAAGCATATTGATTTTGAAATCACTCTTGTCTCTAAAGATGAAAAAGTAACAGAAAAATATACAGCTTCTGCTTACATGAGAAATTTAAACTTTGGTGGAAAAACTTATTATGTTTATGATGAAGAAGATCTTCATGAAAATAGGACAGCTGTTATACCTTTTACCGGTAGTTTAAAAGTTCAGTGTGCAAACAATCTTACTAGAGATATTCAGCTTGCAAACTTTACAACCTCTGATGATATTATCATACTTCATCAAGGTGAAACAGTTGGAGGGACAAGTCTTACTAGGACACACGATGCTATAGTTTTTAATTCAGAAAAACCACCCGCAATAACTGGAATACCAAGTGTTAGCCATGACGAAATGAGATTAAAGTTGGTTACAACCACAGTTGCCGCTAATTTACCCCCAGGTCTTACCGTAACATCTGGATATGATGATTTAAATAATAATAATTCTGCTGATGATGGTGAATGGGATGGATCATTAACTCTTGAGGGCACTTTAGATAATTTAGATACAAATTACACTTTTAACTCTGACGGTTATCAAGATTTTACGATTAGGTTAAAAGCAGATTTGGATACAAGTTGTGATAGTCAACCTTGGGAAGACCAAAATGAGGCGTACAAAGATTACAAGGTAAGAGTAATGAAATATGATGCACCTCAATTTTCGGATGTAAATTTACATACTTGGGAAGCAAAAGGTTTTACTTATGGAGATGCAAATTATGAGAGAAAAGGAACATCAAGTTATAATGGAGGTCCTAATTACGATTTAACAGATGATGGAAGATCATTTTATATACAGCAAAATTTAGCATCTCCTTCTTTTTTAGCTTCTACTGAGGAATATGACTCTTTTGTTTTAAAAGGAATGATTTGTTCCGGCGGTTATCCAGATTGTAACCATGATATGAGTGCATGGATGGATGACGACATGTTAGGATTTGCAGCTGGATATCAAAGACCTAGCGTAGTTCAAAAAACTTGGCCAGATGGTAGAATTAGAGCTTGTGCTGGAATTGATTATGAAAGTTTAAATGGCACATCTGGATTTAGTGCGTCTAAATTAAGAAACTCATTAAGAAGTAGTGATAAAACAGAATGGGACGGTTTATCTGCTTCTGAAAAAAATGAATGGTGGGGTGAGCCAGCAGATCTTGTTTATGATATGTATTTATGGTCTTGGTGGGGGGCACAAGGTAATAGATCTGCTATCCATCTACATCATTTCAAAGGTTATGAGTTCGATCACACTAGAAATTGTGGTTATAATGAAGGATCCTATCTATCACATGCTGATATGAATAGGTTAACTGGATGGTCTACTCCCAATTCATCAAAAATGTCTGATTTCAATGAGAATGGATACAATAGACTTTTTATGAGAACTGATAGCACTAGACCAACAAATACTGGTTCTAGGAACTGTAATAATAGAGGTAGTTCATTTTCAAGAATTAGTTATAATCCTGGTGCAACTCATAAATGGGGATGTGGACACGGAAAAAATACTGGTGTTAAAAATACTGTCACGCTTACATACCACCCAAATAAATTTAGAGCCAATATAGATAACAAACCACATGTTGCTAATAGTAACAGTCAAAGGTTCACAGCATTTGATTATAGATTTGATAGCGATGGAGACTTATTTGATCACACACTATCTGCTTGGCCTTATAATGAAGATACAACACCAACTGCTATTACTCTACCAAGCGGAGATGATGATACCGAAGAATTAAAAACAGAAGGGTTTAAAAGATTTCAAAAAGGTTCAGTTGCAATAGTTTCTTTTTCACAACCTGACAATAGGTATTCTAATATTCAAATTGCAAGACTACCAAGGTTTATTCCTGACAAAACTGATGGCAATAAACCAATGCCTAAAGCACAAAACTTATATTATTACATGGACGAAGACTATTTTACAGTAAACAGAATATATGGTTTGCTAAGTAAATCTTATGATCCCTTTGGAGAACACATAGAAGTTTTGGTGCAGTCAAATTCATCAGCTAACTGTGCACAAATCGGTGGTAGAGGAACAAATGAAACAGGTTCAATTAAAACTCAAAGTGTAGATGGTTCTAGTAGATCTATGAATTGCAGATTGAGTGGAGAGTGGAGAGCAACCTCAGCAGTTTGGGCTAATAATACAGAACTTCCAAATATAGGAGAAATGTATGATACTCAAGATAAAGATTCTTATAGTGGTGCCAGGGCAACAGTAACAACTACCGCAGGAAATACTATTTATGTTTTTGCTGATGGTTCTTTCAGATATCAAGCTTATGCAGATGGTTTTAATGATGGTACTCCAAAAGAAGACTCTTTTTATTATGCAGTTCAATCAGAAGATACCTCTAATAATAGAATTTCAGACATAAAAAAAGTATATATTGGTTTTAATATTGGAAACACTACACCTACAGGGGTATCGTTTAAGGAAGCAGATGGAACAGCCATTACAGATAATAATAACTTTGATATTGCTGAGGATGATAACAAAGATCTAATAGTAGGTGAGATTTATGCTACTAGTACTCAAGAACCTGATACACATGATTTTGTAAGATTTAATCTTGGAGAGGTTCCAAATGATGATGCTGATAAAGATGTAGATCATGGAACTAGATTTAGAATTGACCAAAAAGATGATAAATTTTATTTAGTTTTAAATGATGATAGTGACATTAGATGGTCTAATTTACCTTCAAATAAAAAATATTTCTCAATAAGAATTGTTGCTACAGATTTAAGAGGAAACCAATTAACTACTACAGAAAAAGTATATGTAGATAGAGTTGATTGCTCAGAAACAGCAATGGAAAATATCACTGTTTATAAAACAAAAGCAGCAATGACCATTGAGGGTTATATTCAAGGAAAAGAAGGTGAGAAGGTATTTAGGAGACAGACAGTCCCACTAACTACTAGCTTGGATGAGGCTGTAATTACATTTGAATATCCTGAAAGATCAGTTCAGCCGTCTGTGAAAATATCTGAAAAAACAGTGACAGTTGATGGAGAGGATGTTGTTATTGGAATGTTGTCGAATAGATGTAAGGAAACTCATAGTTATATTGATAGACAGCAACTTTGGAGCGACTCATAATGAAAAAACAAAAAAACGAAAAAGGTTTTGTCCTTGTATTTGTAATTGCTGTCGTCTCAGCATTGTCAATTATGACGGGAGCAATGTTTTTTTATTATGACAATGATTTAAAAAGTGTTTCAAGAAATTCAGTAATGCAACAAGTAAATCTTGCTGCGGAAACGGGATTACAAGAAGGTCAGAAATGGATCACTGATCAGCTAAATTCAAATAGTTTTACTCTAGTTGATATTCAAAATACCCTTAATGTCGCTGACTCAGATAACAAATGTCTTAATAGGCATGGTTTTACCAATTCTAGTGAAGATGTTTATTATGCAAAAAGAATAAATGCAAATCTTGGAACAGATGATCCAAAATTTGAGGACATGTCTTATGAGGTTTTTGTTCAAAGGCATGCAGATGTAGTTCGATCTATTTATTTCTCAGCAGAAGGTTCAAAAAATAATACTGAAAAAGATACTACTTACACAGACAGATCTTTTGCGCTTGTTGAAAACTTTAAAGATTTTCCAAACGATCAATTTACAATTGAAATGTGGATACAAAATAAACAGCCAGGATCTACTTATGACATGCATGCTTTTGAATGGGGTAGAACTTGGGATTTAGTATTTAAAGTTAAAAATGATGAGTGGTCTCCAAGACTTGGAGAAGTTGTTTTGGATGACCAAGGAGATATTGGATCTCCTGTTAAGGATGAGTGGGTTCACATTGCATGGGTATGGGATGGAGGTACACCGGGGAGTACTGATACCGGTAATGTTAGAATTTACCAAAATGGAACTTTAAGTGGAACATATAATGCAGATATAGGAGCTAGACCTAAATCTGGTTATACTAATCCTCCTGAGACATTACCTGAAGGAGATTTTTGGCCGTTAGCAATCGGAGAAGGTTTGGCTGGCTTTAATCCTAGTAGTTATTTGACTGGAGATCCAATAATTCAAAGTGTTCCTTGGCTTGGTAATATTGCTGAAATGAGAATATGGAATGTATCAAGATCAGGCACTGACATTGCAAACAATAATAGAAGAAGATTAACAGGTTCTGAACCAGGATTAGTTTCATATTATAAGTTTAATGAAGGATCAGGTAATACTGCTAAAGATTTTAATACCTCAAGAGCAGCTGATAGAAAAAATGATGCAACGATTTATGGTATTGGAAATAAAGGAACTTTATGGAAAACAGAAATTGTTAAATATCCAGTTACTTCAACAACGGACGATGCACCGTCGATCAATGTTCCACCCGGAGAAGATGTTGTTTACTACAAAATTTTATCATGTGGAAAAGGACCTCAAGAACAAATCGTTCCTCTTGAATTAATTGTTTCAGCCCCAGTTCAAAAGGGAGATGTAGGAGATGGTAAAATTGCACTCACAGAAGAAGACCTAAATGATTTAACTGGTCAAGAAGGTACTCCATTAATAACACCTTTAAATAACTATATTGCTCAAGAAGGAGTGACTGGAGATATTAAAATTCAAACCAAGGATAATACCAATACAAACTTTTATGTTTTTAAAAGGTCTATGGAGCAATGTAGTAACTCTAATTCATTTACAGATTTCAGTGCCGCCTCATCATACTCCGAAGGAGACTGTGCAGAATTTGAAGATAAATTGTATTTCCTAGAAAAAGATGATGGAAAATCAGCTGGTGACGATTTTATTGAAGATGATTGGTCTGAGGTTTTGGGTAGCGATTGTGACGGTGTACAATTTACATCAAATTCAGGTGATAATAGTTATGGCCATTATTATAAATATTTTTCAACTGCACCAAATGTAACTTCTGATCTGGGTTATAATGGTGACTCGATTGACTGGTGGGAAGCAAAAAGAAGAGCTGAGCAATCTACTTGTGGAGGTATGCGAGGATATTTAGTTTCTATAGAAAGTGCTGAAGAAAATGAATTTATTAAAGATGCTGTAATGTGCAATAGCAGCACACAGTCTGGCTGTACTGGGGTTACCCCTTTTCATGTTGCTGCTGGAGAAACCAGAGAAAATTACTATGGAACAAGATTAGATCAATCTAGTGATCAACACTATATTTGGCTATCAAACTCAGATTGGAGAAATCCAACCTCGAATGCAGCCAATATGCAATCAGAGTCAGGACCTTTAATGGGAATGAGTGTTTCCTATACAAACTGGCAAAGTGGTGAACCCAATAATTCAGCAGAGCCATATGCTGATATGGAAATAAATAGAAGCGATAGAACCAACGGGGGTTGGAATGATTTAAGAAGAATTCCAAATTGTAGTTCTGGAGGACTAGATTGTATTACTGGTTATGTTGTTGAATATGGAGGTTTTGATCATTTTAGCTTAGAGCATGATATTAACCAAGATGGTGACACTGACGATGCAGATGAGATAGATATTAGTGGTCATAACTTTTGTGTTGCAAGAGCCACTATAGAAGCAGACACATATGTAGCTCCAGTTGATGGAAACAGTGATGGAGATTTATTAGATATTGATGCAGACACCAACCCAGACGTAATAGAAGATTATTTAAAACTTGATACTGGTGCTGAAGATTATCCTTCAGCAATAACAGGTGATACCTCTTCATCTTCTGTAGATCATGATACGACTGACGATTATCCAGGTTGGAACGCCTACACAGGAGTCCTTACTATGGTTCATTCTGGTAAACCAAATGATTGGAGTTCAACATCAACTTATTCAGCTAATGATTTTGTTTGGTTTAATAATAGAGTTTGGAAAAATACTTCAGGTGGCACGATAACTGGTGGTTCTTCATTAGATTTAACTCAAACCCCTACAATTTATAATCCACATAATTGGACTATGTATGAAGGTGACGAGTCTGATGCACCGTGTGCAGACGTAGATGTTTGGACACAAGCATTTGAATCTATAAAATATTACAATTCAAAAGAAGTAGATGCAGAAGAAGGAGAAAACCCTTATGCTTATGAAGGAACAGATGGTTCAGACGGCACAGAAGGTGAAGACACTGAAACTACTACAGCCTCGCTTGGAGAAAGAACAATTTTATTTTCTTTAGGTCCGCTTCATGTTGAAGAGCATAGAGATGGGTATAATCACTTCTACGAATTTTATGAGTTTCCTGCTAGACCAGATGGAACTGCTAATTCAAGTCAAAATCTATACAATAATAAAAATAGAAGAATGAATGAAGCGTTCTCTCTATCTAGACAATTAGATTATTTTGGAAAAAGTGGATACCTTGCAACTATAACAAGCGAGTCTGAAAATGATATCATTACAACTAAAGCAGTTGGTAATGGATGGATGGGTGGATTAGCTATGTCGGATAACGCAAATACTGTAGCTAATTTAAATAAATGTGGTGGTTTCCGACAAAGATCTAATAGAGCTCAAGCAACAGCTGATTTTCAAGCTTTACGAGATTTTGAAAATATACCGTTTTATAGAAATGGCCAAACTTATGGTGCTAGTACAAGATATGTTAGAAACATAGTTGAAAAATATCAAACAACAACAGCAAGAACAATTACATCAATATCAAAAGCTAATCCGGCATTAATTACAACAAGTTCGGCACATGGTCTTACCAGTGATGATATCATTAAGATTGCAGATATTAGCACCACTAATCAGATGAATGTTGATGGTATGACACAACTAGCTACTGGATTTTATAGAGTTAGAGTTGTTTCCAACACAACATTTAGACTTGTCGATTTAGATACGAGAAATAATATAAATTCTACTTCTTGGTCTAATTATACAGCAAGTTCAGCTCAAATGTGGTTACTGGAAGGGTATCAGAATGAATTTTATAGAAAAGGATCTTCATCACTAACTGCATCAAATGCAAACCCCCAATCTCAGTCTGGTTTAACATTGTTTTATAAAGATCCTAAAATAGCTTTGTCTTCAAATGCAGCAATTACAGGCAATAATACAAAAAGATATTTTACAGATTCGTTTACAAACGTTGATGATACGGTAACGAGCACAGAATGCCCTGTATGGAGATGGATGACTGGCCCTGAAGGTATGTTATGGAATGGAAGGGGTTTGGCTTTTGCTCCAACACGAACAGCTTCTGGAACACCTTCTGCTAACAATGGAACCTGGGAAAGAGGTGTTACAGCTGGTTCTAATGATCCCCAAGGTCAACAAATTGGTGAAGTGTTTGTTGATGGTATGCCATTTAGAAATTGGAATGGAACTGGAGAACCTAATAATGTTGCACAAACAGAACATGGTATTCATTTATTAGGAACTCATTTCGATGACGATGATGAGCTCACATGGAATGATTTACACAATTGGAGTGCAAGTTACTCAAATAACTTTAATTATTCAATAAGAGGATTAGTTTTAGAATATGGGGGTATGGAAAATGATGAAGATCCTAATATTAGAATAGCTACAAAAAGAGTAATTAAACTTTTTGATAGGAGAGTAACAAAAGCCATTGTGAAAATAAAATCAGGAGCTGAAACTGGTGACAAGCTTGTAGTAGGCTCAGAGGAACTTAATGCAGTTAATTTAACTGCTACAGGAAATGAAACTAGCGAGGTTACTTTATCTGGAGATGCAACTTGTAAAAATTATGTTGATTTAATTAAATCTATGTATTTTGAACACAATGCATCTGCTGATGGAACAAGAGAAATAGAAGTATTGTTAGGAGATATTCAAAAGCCAAGTAACGCTGAACATTATTATCAGTTAAAAGATACTGAGTTAAGTTACAATCAAGCAAATTTTCAAGCGAGTTACCAAAACCTTTGTGGTATTCAAGGTTATTTAGCTAATGTTACAACATCCGCGGATCTAGATGCAATTGAAGAGCTTGGTGTAACTGATGATAAACAAGTTTGGGTCAATGGAACAGATGAATGTCAGGGTGGAATTTTTAGATCTGGATTTTGGAGATATTCATCTGGACCTTGGAAGGACAAAGAGTTTTGGAGATTAAGATTAGATATTGATTTGGATGACGCAGACGACATTAGAGATAATTTAGAAAATGAAGCAAGTTGCGGTGTAACTTCTACGAGGTCTAGTCAGGCTAGTGTTAGAGTAGGACCTTTTACTGCTGCAAACTGGATTAGCTCTCATCCAGCTGCTAATACAAATGATTATCTTGTTTTCCAACAAACTAGTTCTGCATCTACAACTGGAATTATGACTAGAGGTGGTATGGCTAGCTCTGATGTTGAAGGGTTCATCATTAGATATGGAGGAAGTGTAGGAGATTTTACTGGTGCAGATATTGAAGAAGATGATAATGACATTAATGTACTATTAGGTCCTGAAAGAGCTGAAATTTCTTTTTACAATGATGGAAGTGATAATAGTATTTTTATAAGCGACGAGGACTCTGTTAAAGTTGATACCACAGGTGATTTAGCATTATCTACAGGGTGGTCTAAAACAGCTGATTTTATAGCTTCTAGTAATTCACCATTAAAAATTACGTCTCCTTCTGGTGAGGTTGCAACCATTCAACAATGGCGAGACGAGCTTCAGAAAGTTTACTATCAAAGTACTGATACTAGCGACTTTACTCCAGGAAATAGAAAAATTAAAATTAAGCTAGTGTATGGAGATACTTCATTGAATCAAGAAATTGGGATTGTAAAAGCTATAGGAAGCAGAAACGCTGTTACAGTTACACCTATATCTTGGAATAATAGATAATTTTAATCTCTTGATGGCATAATACCAGTTCTTTGGCCATCTATAGTATTTTCTGTATCAGTTCCATTTGTATTATAATCAGAAACATTTAAAGCAATTGTTGCTACAGAACCAGTTGATGGATTTGGAGAACCATTCATTTGAACGTTAAAGAAATCCGTTGCAGCATCAGCATAATAACTTGAAGCATTAGTAGCAAAGTTAGTTGGAATAAATCCCTCTTCACCTGATTTAGTAGTTGTCGCAGTTGTACCGTTTGAATTATTTATACTAAAAATTCCATTATTTGTTCCCCACATTGATGTAGATGCTGATCCACTAGAATAATCAGTTGTAAAAGAATAACTAAAATCTACATCTGCATTACCATTTAAAGATAATGTTCCTGAATAAGTATTATTAATTGTTTGAGATGCAAAGTTAACTGTAGTTACACCACTAAAAGTCCCAGAACCAGTTCCTTTAGTTGCTGCCATATTAATATCGTTACCTGTATAAGTGTAAGTCCCTGAAGTTATACCTTGGAAATCTCCATAATTTGTTTCTCCTAAATTGGTACCACCATAACGTAAAATATATGCAAGACCGTCTCCACCTTCAGCATTTGCCATTGCAATTTGGTTTTCTGCTGACTCGTTTTCAAATTCAGCTTGACCTTCTTCGCCAATAATATCTACGACATCAACACCTAGCACTTCAGCTATTTGATCGAAAGTTAATCCTCCATCACTTAAATTCAAAGCAGTGATTACTATTTCACCTATTATTTCATTTCCACTTATTTGCTGATCATCAAACAAACCTTCTTTAATTGCACTTTCTACTTCTTGAACATCAAGATTTGCTTTAACATCTAAAAAATTTTGGAATTGTTGCAATTGCTCCTGTGTAATTTCAACTGGAGGAGTTGGAATTTGGTTTAAAGATAATTGAGTGAATGAAAAAGGTGTATCTAATAATACACTTCCAAGTTCATTTGCAACTTCTACAGCACCTGGCCTTAATCCTAAAGTGTTGTCTTCCCCAGGACCAATTAGTAATACTTGGGCGTTATCTTCCTCATCTATAATTGTTTGAAACTCTGTACCTCTTGAACCTATTGTTCCCGCTGCAGTTTTAACTTCTAATTTTTCAGGGTTCTTTTGATTAATTAATCCACTTAAAACTTTTACACTTCCTTCATTAAGTGTAGCTAAAAAACTGCCGTCCAATGTACTTGGGTCAAAAACAAATTCATCTATTGTTATTGATGTTTTTTCTCCGATTGTAAGAACGGTCTCGTCTAAAAAGATTATTTGAGATTTAGATTTTCCATCAGAAATAATTTCATCTCCAAAGAAAATTTTATCTCCAGCTTTTAAAATTTCTCCTTTTTGATTGGTAATTTTTCCAATCGATAATGTAATTGCACCTACAATTTTCTCATCAGCAACTGAATGACTGATAAAAAATAGGGTTAAAATTAGAGCCAATATTTTCTTCAAAACATCATCCTTTTTGTTAATCCAAATTTAATTATTTCCTTATCATAGTCGTAGTTAAGGATATTTGAGCTCGACTCTATATCAGAATAAGAAAGATTGTAAAAAACATTCTTTATATACTTATTCTTTATTAGATCTTCTAAATTTCCAGAAAGTGTAACACTATTTGTTACAATCTCATCATCTCTGACCGTATCGCTTTTTACGAAAGTGTCAGATTTATCATATTTATTTGAGTTATTTGAATGAGATATTGTATAATTTAGAAATCCAATTTTTCCTGAATTTGAAATAGTATAAAAATTATTTTCATATCCATAAGAGTCTAGCTTAGCGTTATACTGATTTATACCTAATTTAAATTTTATATTATTGGTATTGCTCAAAAAATATTCATAACCCGTTGCAAGTCCATAATAAGTATTATTTTTATTATCCGCAGAACTAAAGGTAGTATCTGTTCTATAATCTGTAATACCCATATTTGAAGATACTAACAGATTTTGATTTGGTTTAGTTAGATATCTGTTTTCAAGAGTAACATTATAAATTACATTTTCAGCATCATTAACAAAATTATTGTTATTCATTGAAAAGAAAGCGGACGTATAATTTTTATTGAATTGTTTATTGTAATTAACAAATAAAGAATCTAGATCATTTTCTTTATTCTTATCTCTATTCTGTCTTGTTACATTTTTACCTAAACTTAAACTTAAATTTGAAGTATCAGATAGTTTTTTAAAAGCTCCTGTTCTTATAAAGATGTCACTATAAGAATCTTCGTAAATAGTATCAGCAGCGTAATTACTTAAACTATCACTGATATACAATGTTTTAGAATTTGAAACAGTATTAACATTGTTTTCTTCTGCAAGATTAACACCAAAGTCTACATATCTAATCCAGTCATTTTCATCTCTAGGTTTCTTCTGATTTTCTAAAGTTTGGGTTAGTGAGTTAAGTTGCTCTCTGATATCAGCTGTTAATTTTTCACTCTGTTTTATTTCATCAATAATTGCTTTTGTTCTTTCTTTAGAATCTATTTTTAACGATATTGACAATAAATATAATTTTAAATCTAAATTTTCTGAGTATAGATCTGATAGTCTTTCTAAAGTTGCAATAACAGTTTTATAATTTCCTAAACTTTCTTGCTCCTTTGCAAATCTCAAATTTAATTCAAGATCAGTTGGATTGTTAAGAATTTCAGAATATTTTATTCCTTTAGAATTATCATTTGATATTTGTAAATTTTCTTTCTCAGATTTATTTTCTGAAACAATTAATTCATTTATTTTACTTACAATATAACTTGGAATGTTTTCAAATTCCTTTAACTCATTTAATATTTTTTTTAACTCTGTCTCGTTTTGAGTTTTTTCATAAAGATAAAATAGTTTTATTTTGATCTCTGAATTTTCTGGGTAAACTTTCTTTAAAACTTCGAGCGCATAAATTGCTTCATTAACTTTGTTATCTTTTTCTTGCTCTACAAATAAAAATGCTTGTTCAAGATCTTCCGGTTTATTTAAAACTTCACTTAAAACTAAATTTGCATGAGCCTTAGTGATTGAAATAAATATAAAAAAAAGAAAGATCAGTATTCTCATAACAATTCTTAAAATCCGGAGATGATCAGACAGGTAATGTCGTCTCTTAAAGGCTCTTTTCTTTTAGTTAAAATATCGCTTAAATGCTCAATAATTGCTACAGGCGACTTAAATTTATTATCGCTAATTTCCTTTTCTACACCTTTTGCCTCTAATTCTTGATTATTCTCTAAGTATCCCTCTGTAACACCATCTGTATAGATAACTAAATTTTTATTTACTAAGCTTATTTCGTTTGTCTGAAAAAAATCGTCATTATCCATAGCCATAATTCCAAGCGGAGGTAGTGTAGATTTATAATATTCAAAATTAAAATTTTCGTCATAAACCATAATTGGTTCATGCCCAAGATTGATGTATTCTATTTTTTTTTCTTTAATATTATATTTTCCTACAACTGCAGTTATAAACATTCCTTGATAAGATGAGTCCGCAACTTGATTATTAATGTATCTTGCAATTGTAGATACTTCTTTATTAAGTTTTGCCATCGATCTAAAAACAGCTGCAGCATTTGCCATTAGTATTCCAGCCTTAACTCCTTTGCCAGAAACATCTGCTAATGTGAAATAAAATTCATCCTCAGATATTTTTATGTAATCGTAGTAATCACCAGAAACATCTCGCGCAGGAACATTCTTTGCGTAAAGAATATTTTTTTGTTCAAATTCTTTTGGAAATAATTTTTTTTGTACCTCACCAGCAATTTCTCTTTCTTTTTTTAAAACTATTTGTTTTTTTTCATTTTCAATAGCTATTTCATTTTCCTGGAGATATCTAAAATACAGAGTAACTAAAAATAGAAATGCAGAGCCTAAAGTAGTATAAAATATATCTATAAAATAATTAAATTGGTAAAAGACTAAGCTAGAAGTTATTAGAAATACACATAAGCCTACAAAAAAAACTATACTTAGTTTTGGATTAACTTTTTTTGGAATTATTAATACTAAGATCAAAGAAATTAATAATATAATTATTTCAATAATATCTGTTTTTAAGTTTTTAATTATAAAGTCATTATTTATAATATTTTCAATTGCATGAGCATGTGTTTCAACTCCAGGGATAACTTTTCCACTAGGTATTTTAACAAAATCAAATAAACCTTGTGCTGAGCTTCCAATTAAAATTATTTTATCTTTAATTATATTTTTACTAATTTTGTCATTTAAAATATCGACAGCTGAAATGTATTTATCTTTACCAAATTTTTTATAGTTGATATGAACTATTGCATTTGGATCTGTGTTCAAACTATAGTTCTTAGTTCTAATTGTTTTTATTCCACTTTCTGATGATTGAATTAAAATACTTTTATTTTTATGCAACAATCTTAATGTTTCTAAACTTAGTGATGGCCAGATATCTCCATCGATTTTAAGTAAAATTGGTAATGACCGCAAGACACCATCCTGATTATCAAGATATGAAATGTTACCTATACCTTTTGCTGCATTATTTATAACTTCAAGTGAAGTGATTTTATTTTTAAAATTATATAAGTAGTTTTCTGCATCACCTCCTCTTGATATAAAGTTTGTTTTTGGTTTAGAATTATTCATTTTATCAAAAACAGAAATGTCTCCTAAAACTGGCAGTATTACATTTGAATTTTGAATTGCAGTAATTAGGGATTGGTCAGAGTCTAATACTCCTTCATTAGAAATATTAAGTTCTCCTAATATTTTGCTAGGGTTTTGTTTGTCTTCTTCACTAAAAAAAATATCGAAAGAAATTACTGATGCTTCCAAATTCTCTAATTTGTCAACAAGGTTGGCAAAAACGTCTCTTCTCCAGGGAAATTGGCCTACTTCACCTATACTTTTCTCGTCAATATCAACGATTAAAACATCATTAAAATCGCTATTTTCCTCAAAAATAGACTGGTAAATATCATATGAGATATTCTCTATTCGTTTAACAAAATTACTGTCCTGGATTTTAATTAGCACTAACAGCGCTAGAAAAATAAGCCCAAGGTATTTTTTTAAATTTTTCACAAATTTTTAATTTTTTTGTTTTTCAAATTCAGTAAGTGCATCTTCAAAACCTTGTAATGAAGATTTAATTAAAAATGGCTTTTCTCTAAATCCATCAACTAAAATTTCAAAGTAGATTGATTTTTTCATTGCTTCTTTAATTTGTTTAAAAAGACTCTCTATCGCAGGATCGGTAGTATCATTTGAAATTGATATTATACATCCAACAACTTCACATTTTATGAAAGGTAAATTAACTGCAGTCCCTTTATGAAAATTTATTGATGCAGGTCTTTGAACATTAACACCTAGTGGTGTGATTATATTAATTAATTCCTTTAACTCATTTTTATTATTTAAAAATTCAGAATACACTACTGTAAATTGTAGATTTAAATTTTTAACTTGTAAAAATTGTACAATTTCACATTTTTGTTTCTTGTTTTCAGTAACACATCGCAAAGTCCAATCTCTAAACTGTTTTGTAGTAACAGTTGGTACTTTTTCTTCACTTTGTTCTGCATGAGTAAAATTTAAATTAAATACAAATATAAATATAAAAGTTAGTAATAATCTCATATTTTAATCTCCAGTCGTTATAACCATAAAGCATTCTTTAAAGCTTCATTGGTTGTATTAATATTTTTTTTATTATTTTTATTTTGAATAAATAAAATATCTCTATTCATTTGGGGTTTATTAATTCTGGTAAATAAAAGTTTATGATCAATTGCTACACTTTCAGGAATTATCGCAACTCCCAAACCACTTTTAATACATGAGGCTGCTGTTGTATCGCTATCAGTAAAAACAATATCTCTATCACTATTTTCTTGCTTTCTTTTTTTTATATTTTTTTGGATTTCTTTAAAGTTTGGAAAGGAACCTTTATTTTTTAAATAATCATAGTAAAAAAATTCACAAGTATTTCTAAAGATATAATTTTTTTCTTTTCGAACCATATCTATACTTACTTCTTTAATTTCTTGAAATTGGTGTCCCTTATAAAAGGCAACACAAAACGGATCTTCATATAAATTGATTGTATCAATATTATCATTTGAAAATTTGATACAACTTATTGCAAAATCAATTTTATTTTTTTCAACTAGATTAATCATTTCAAAACTATCACTTTCAATAACTTTTATTCTTACTTTAGGATTATTTTTTTTAATCAACCAAAGTATATTTTGTTTATGGGAATAGGTAAGGGTACTTGGAATACCAAAAGTAATTTGATCATTATTTATACTTTTATCATCAAATTCTATAGATTTTATATTTTCTATAACTTTATCATTGAACGCTAAAATTGATTTTGCATTCATGTAAAAAATTTCACCTTCTTTAGTTAGAGTGACTCCTTTTTTAGTTCTGATAAATAATTTTTTTCCCAAACTATTTTCAATAATTTGTACAGATCTTGTAATTGAAGGTTGAGCAACATTTAAACTCGAACTTGCAGATAAAATACTTCCTGTATCTGCTACTGTTATAAAATACTTTAAAAACTTAGGGTTTAAGAACTCTTGATTACTCATAATCGCATTTATAGAATTTTTTTATATTTAATCAAATTGTATATATAACTAATATTATATACCATAAGTTGTATCAAAATAACTTTATTGGACTAATATTAATTTAAACTTTTAATGTTACCTAAATTTAAAAAAACTTTTCTAAATTTAAAAAAGGTTGGCGGTGTAGTTTTATTTTATTTATTTGTGTTTTCATTAGTTGGTGAGAGTTTAGCCAACACTATACCTGCAAATACTGACACTATAGAAAATAATAATCTTGATTTAAACGACAGTATAAAAGCAAATACTACTTATAATATTACAAATAACGCTGTTTATACTCTTAATGGAGAAATAATTAGTAACGGCTATGAATTAACTAAACAAGGAAACGGAACTTTAATTTTAAACGCAAATAATTCAAATTTTGTCAATGGAACCTTTAATATAGAAGGTGGTTTGATTGGTATTGGAGACGATGGCTCATTTGGAACTGTAAACATAAGTATAGAGGGTGGAGGAATATCATCATCAAATACATCATCTTTTTCGATTAATAATGATATTGATATAATAACATCAACAACAATTGGTGACACAACAAATAATGGTGCCTTAACTTTGGATGGCGATGTTTCAATTTCTGGAGGCAAACATACTGTTACATCAAATAGTAATAATACTTTAACTGGAGCTGTAAATCTTGGAGGTCAGAATATAACATTTGATACTTCAAGTGGAGTTACTTCAACTATATCTGGAGTAGTTAGTAATGGTAATGTAGTTAAATCTGGAAGTGGTACTTTAAAGTTAACTGGAACAAACACTCAATCCCAAACAGTTTTAAATGGAGGAATATTAGAGGTTGCAACTGATAGAGGTTTAGGAAGTGAACCTGGTAGTTTAGTTTCTGATAATATTAGAATTGTTGATGCAACTTTAAAATTTTCTAACACAGGTACAATTACTCTACATGCTAATAGAGGTATTACTTTAGCAAATAATAATGCAACGATTGAAGTAACAAATTCAGGTGCTAGGGTAAATTATTATGGTGATATAACGGGTAATTATAATTTAACAAAAACTGGTTCAGGTATTTTAGCTTTAGGTGCTGCTAATACTCATGATTTATCAGGAGATGTAACAGTAAGTGCTGGTCAAATGAGGTTTGTCAGTGGAACTTCAGATGCATATTCCTTTGATGTTATAGTTGCAAATGGAGCTAATGCGTCTGTAAATCATGATACTTTTGCTTCAGGAAATTCAATTACTGTTCAAAGTGGAGGTTCTTTAAATTTTTATCCAGGGACAGGTTCTGGAAGAACCTATAGCATGGACATAAGTTTAGCAGGTTCTGGGAATAATAATTTTAACAGTGGTACAGCAGCAACGTTAACATCTAGCCAGGATAGAAATACTACTTTAACTGGAACAGTAACTTTAACTGCAGACTCGAATGTATTGCATAAACCTAATTTAAATTCAGATGCGAGTAATAAGTTTATATTTGGTAATTCAAATGGTTCTGCTACTACTGCAATTAATTTAGGTAGCAACACCTTCACATTGCTTGCTGAAGGAACTAACACAAGAGAATATCAGTTTTTAGATCTAGTTACAGGAACTGGAACTTTAGATATTGACAGATATACAACAGCAGATTTTACTAGTGGAGAAGGAGGTTTTGCAGACACAGTAAATTTAGATGTTCAGGGAACTCTAAATATGGGTTCAAGTGACACTATAGCTTCACTTACAGGTACTTCTACAGGTTCAATAGATCTACAAAATACAACTCTAACAATAGACCAAGATACCAATACTACTTATGCCGGGGTAATTACAGATAGCACAGGAACAAGTTCTATTGTTAAGTCAGGAACAGGAACATTAACTTTAAGCGGAACAAACTCTTACAGCGGTAATACTACCCTTAATGCTGGAAACTTAAGTATTTCAGCAGATAACAATCTTGGGTCTGCACCAAGTTCTGCTGATACCGATAATATAATTTTTAATGGTGGTGGTTTAATAATAACCTCAGGAGTTACATTTGACTCTAATAGAGGGGTTACAATGACAGGTGCTGGAACAATAAATACAGCATCGTCAACAACATCAAATATTCAAGGTGTTATCACTGGCTCAGGTGCTTTAACTAAATCAGGTGATGGAACTTTAACCTTAAGTGCAACAAATACTAATACTGGAGATATTACAATTTCAGCTGGAACATTATACGTTCAAGGTCAGTTAGAAAGTGGAAATTATGATGGTGCAATTGCAAATTCAGGAACTTTTACAATAAACTCATCATCTAACCAAACTTTAGCAGGTGTGATTTCAGGAACAGGTGCTTTAAATAAATCAGGTAGCGGAACTTTAACTCTTTCAGGTACAAATACTTATTCTGGTTCAACAACTATTACAAATGGAACTATTAGTGTTTCAAGTTCAGCTAATTTAGGAGCAACTCCTGGCAGCGCAGATGGAGATAACATAATTTTTAATGGTGGAACTTTAAGTGCTACAAATGATTTTACTTTAGGTGCTAATAAAGGAATTACGTTAACTGGTAATGGTACAATTGAAGTAACATCATCCAATACAATGACCTTTGATGGTATCATTACAGATTCTGGTAATTTAACTAAATCTGGAAGTGGTACTTTAGTCTTGGGTGGAGCTAATCAAAATGATGGAACAATTACAGTAAATGCAGGTATTCTAGAAATATCTGATCAGTATTCTTTAGGGTCATCAAGTGGAGGAACAGTTGTTGCAGATGGTGCAAGTTTAAAAATAACTGATGCAATTACGATTACTAATGAGAGCTTAACATTAAATGGAAATGGTGTAAGTAATGGTGGTGCTTTACAAGCTGCAAATACTTCTGGAACAATAACATTATCAGGGAGTGCCACTACTCTTGGTTCTGATACTACAATAAATATTGATGACGGAAATTTAACATTTGGTGGTCGTTTAACAGCAGGAGACAACAATTATGATTTAACTATTACAGGTGGTGATGGAACAATTAGACCATCAGGTGGTTTAGTGTTGAATTCTGGAACTTTGACAATGTCAGCGACTGGTACATTTTTTGCAGAGAACAGCAGTACTTATTCTGGAGGTACTACAGTGACTGCTGGTGCCATTCAGTATGGAAATAATGATGCTTTTGGTACAGGCGCTATAACAATGACTGGAGGTAAATTTTATACATCAGATGCAAGTGATTTTACAATTGATGAGAATTTAAATTTACAGGGTTCAATAACTTTAGGAAATAGTGGAGATAGCAATACAATTACTTTTTCAGGAACCAATACTCTAACTGGAAATACTACCGCCAGTATTGATAGCGCTGTATCAATGGCAGCAATTGATGATGGATCTAACACTTATAATTTAATTAAATCTGGAAGTGGAACTTTAACTTTAACTGGATCAAATGGTTACGACGGTACTACTACCATCAGTGCTGGAACTTTAACTGTAACAGGAACTCTTGATAACAACACAGCAGTAGCAGTTTCAAGTGGTGCAATTTATGATGTTGATTCAAGTGATACCATTGCATCTGTGAGTGGTGCTGGAAATATCGAAATAGCAAGTTCTCAAACATTAACTGCTGGAGATAGTAATGATAAAACTTTGTCAGGTGTAATATCAGGTTCTGGAGGTTTAACTAAAGCGGGATCAGGAACTCAAACTTTAAGTGGTGCAAATACCTACTCTGGAGCTACGACTATTAATGCAGGAACCTTATCTGTAACTGGGTCATTGTCTGACAGTACTGGAGTAACAATTGCCTCTGGTGCAATTTATGATGTGGATGCAAGTGATACAGTTGCTTCAATTGGTGGAGCCGGAAATATTGAAATTGCTGGCTCACAAACTTTAACTTTTGGTGATGGAAATAATAAAACTTTATCTGGTGTAATATCAGGCTCTGGTGGATTAACTAAAGCTGGCTCTGGAACTCAAACTCTAAGTGGTAACAACACATTTTCAGGTTTAACAACTATTGATGCAGGAACATTGACTGTTTCAGGAACTTTATCAGATAGTACAGCAGTAACAGTTGCATCAGGTGCCACTTATGATGTTGATGCAAGTGATACCATCGCATCCGTAAGTGGAGCAGGAAATATTGAAATAGCAAGTAGTCAAATTCTTACAGCTGGGGATAGTAATGATAAAACTTTATCTGGAGTAATTTCGGGATCTGGTGGATTAACTAAAGCTGGCTCTAGTACTTATACTTTAAGCGGAACAAATACTTATACAGGTAACACAAATATTAATTCAGGAACTTTAATTGTTTCAGGTACTTTATCTGATAGCACTTCGGTAAGTGTTGCTTCTGGTGCAGTATATGACGTAGATGCAAGTGATACGGTTGCTTCAATAGAAGGAGCTGGAAATATTGAAATAGCAAGTTCACAAGTTCTAACTGCTGGTGACACAAACAATAAAACTGTTTCTGGTGTAATATCAGGATCTGGTGGATTAACAAAAGCTGGTTCTGGAACTCTTACTTTAAGTGGAACAAATACTTATTCAGGAAATACAACTATTTCAGCGGGTACAATTGATATAAGCGGACAATTAAACAGTGGATCGTACGCTGGTAATATATCAAATTCTGGTACACTAACTTTTAGTTCTTCAAATAATCAAACTTTATCCGGAACATTATCTGGTTCAGGAGATTTAAATAAATCTGGTTCAGGTGATTTAACTTTAACAGGAACAAATACTTTCACCGGAGATACAACATTAACTGCAGGCACTCTATATGTAGGAACAGCAAGCGATGGATCAAATACCATTATTCCAAGAGATATTAGTGTAGAGGGAGGTACATTAAGTGGAGGTGGTGTTATAGGGCGTAATGTTACATTTTCATCTACCGCAGGTACTTTAGCACCTGGAAATAGCATAGGCACTCTTACTATAACTGGTAACTTAACGCTATCTGCAGACGATACTACAAACATAGAATTTAATTCAACAACAGCAGACAAGATAGTAATTAATGGAAATACAGTACTTGCAGGAACTATTTCCTTATATCCTGAAGATACCACTTACTCAGACGTAACACATACAATTGTAGATGCTTCTGGAGGTGGAACATTTAATGGAACTTTTTCAACAGAGACAATGAATAATGAGAGTAATCTTAATGATGCTACTTGGGATATTGTTTATGATACTTCGGCAAAAACTGTTTCTTTACAAATTGCTGAAGCAGCTAGTACATGTAACATAAATTGCACGACAACAGTTTCATCATCAAAAGACATTGCAAAAGTTTTTGACAATGCAACTAGCGGAACATTAAAAGACGTGAAAGATGTTTTGGATAGCGCAACAGTTTCTTCAGTAAATACAGAATTAGATAAATTAAAAGGTACTGTTATTGCAACATCATCTATTCAATCAAATACTAATCATAATTATTTTAATAGAGCTGTTGCTAATACTACGTCTCTTTCAAATACAACCTTTGTAACAAATTTTACTTCTACAGCTAATGAGCTTACTTTAGCATCATTACAAGACCAAGGTTTATATGGAGATAAAAAAAGATACAGTGAATACTATGATTATAGTGATGTATCTGTTTTAGGTTTTATAAAAAATAATAAAAATAAATCATTTTTTGAAAGATTCGAGTCAGATGATAGTGCTTCATTTTTGAGAACTTTTGGAACAAATACTAAAAGAGATAATATTGGTGAAGGCTACACGGGATATAATTCTGATACGACAGGAATATTATTTGGAGAACAATTTAAAAAAGACGATATAAATTTTGATGGTTATTCAATTGGAATTTCAAAAACTGATACAACCTATAATGATAGTTATGGAGATGCTGAAATTTATTCAATGCATGCATCAATGTTTAAGCAAATAGATGATGAAGATTATGCATTTAATTTGTTAGGTAGCGCTTTTGTATCTAAGACTAACAGCAATAGAAATGTATCTGTATTTGGAACTTCAGTAGATGATAAGTATAAATCTGATTTTTATGATGTTGGTTTTAATTTAGAGGCTCAGCATATAGCGAAATATGATTTTAATGGTTATAAAATATCTCCATCTGCTAAAATAAATTATAGCTATATTTTCAAGGGAGATACAAAAGAAACAGGTGGTGATTTAGCATTAACAGTTGATAATGAAGATCTTTTTATCGTCAAACCTGAGGTTGGAATTTCAGTATCAAAAAACTTTTCTGAAAAAGATAATAAATTAAGTCAGTTGGAATTAGCAGCTTTTGTATCTAAAGATTATTTTATTGAAGGAACAGAAAATAAAGCAAGATTTGCATCTGGCTCTACTTTTAACCACGATTTACCAAGAGACAAAGAAGACTACTACTCTTTAGGGGTAGGGTATAATTTTCTTAATAAAGAGAATAACACAAGCCTAATGGCTAATGCATTTTTGTTAGAAAATACAAAAGAAGACATCAGCTCTAATATTTTTTCAATTACATTTAGAAAATTCTTTGGTGAATTTGCAAAAGGTAGAATACCAAGCGTGATTGCAAAAAAAGATATCCCAGTAAAATCTGATCAGGATAAAAATGATAATGAGGAACAAACTAAAGTAGTTTTAAAGAAAGATCCTCCTATAAAATCTGATAAAGATTTAGAACAGAGTAATGAAGTTATATCTAGCGATAATGAAATAGGAAAGGATGAAACTATCATAGCAACTTTTCCAGATCAAAATTTAAACAATGATATTAAAAAAGACGTTAAAGAAAAAATTAAAAATTTTGAGAAAAAAATTGAAATAGTTTTAAAAGAAAATCCAACAAAAGAGGAAGTTGAGGAAATTTATATCAGTTTAAACAATGAAATGAAAAATTCATCTAAAAGAGATCTAACTTTAGATGATGTTTATAATAATTTGTTTGCAAATTGTTATGCGGTAGAAAAAAATCTAACAAGATTAATTAATTATTATGATAAATTACAATTATACCAAATATTGGATAAATGTTCTCAGTTAAAAGATCCAAAAATACATTTAATCGCAAATAGGTTACATGATATTCAAATGGACGAAAGATCTGCTATTGAGATTTTATATTCAAGATATCTTAAAATTTTAAGTTACATTCCAATAGTAACTTTCATAGCATTAATCATTCTATTTTATGAAATTATTAGAAGATTTATTACTTATCGATATAAATCGAGAATTATAAGTTAAGAAAAATTATTGATAGTATTTTCAATATCTTCTTTTTTAATCATCATTAGATCTAATTTTGTTTTATTTTCTTTCTTATTCAATCTTACTGATTGAATTTGAATACAATTTTCAAAAAATCTTCTTAAATCTCTTGCATTAGAATAACGGTCACCAGTTATTTCTATAATTTTATTGCATGAATTTTTAATTGAAGCACTTGCATCATTTGCAATCATATATTTGTTGTCTCGACAAAGTTTGAAGAAGATCTGGTATAATTCTAGGTCATTATAATTTTCGAAAATTATATTTCTTTTAAACCTAGAAGCTAGACCAGCATTTGAAGAAATAAATTCTTTCATATTAGTTTCATAACCTGCCACAATAACTATCAATCTATCCCTGTAATCCTCCATAAACTTCAGTAATTCGTCAATTGCTTCTTGACCGTTGTCATTTGGATCTTTCTTATTTGATAAAGTATATGCTTCATCAATAAATAATACATTGTCTATTGCTTGATTAAACTTTTCTGCTGCTCTTTCTGCTGTTTTACCTTTCTCTGCTACAACTAAATCACTTCTGGTTACTTCTATCAGTTTCCCTCCAGCAATAATGCCTAAATCTCTATAAATATTTGCCAAAATTCTAGCCACTGTAGTTTTTCCTGTTCCTGGATTACCAGAAAAAATTAAATGGTAAGTAAGTGGCATTGCATCACCTAAACCTTGTTCTTTTCTATCCTTAGAATTTTGAAGAAAAGCCAATAAGTTTTCAACTTCTTCCTTTACTTTTTTTAGTCCAGGTAATCTTTTTATTTCATTCAGGTTTTTTTCGAGATCTTCACTCATTGATTTCTATTGAATTATAGTTAAAAATTAATTTAAGATGTTTTTATTTAAATGAAACTAATAATTCAAACAATTTTAATTTTATTTTTTTCATCTTCTTTGTTGTATTCTGGCGAGCCTGGAGATTTACCTGGAGAAGAACAAAAAAAGCCAGAAGAAATGTTTGATGAAAAACCCATTGAAAAAGAGGGTTTGGATGTTTCAAATATTACTGAATTATTGAAACCAAAAAATACAGAAGTTGTACTTCCTAAAAATAGGCTAGAGAAAATATTCAATCAGTTTTTTTTAGCTGAACTTAATAGGGATCAATTAAATATAATTGTTGAATGCGAAAACAATCTCGCAGAGGGAAAATGTTTTAAAGTAGAGCCAAATAAATTATCAAATCATTTTAACAATTATTACTTTTACACAAATTCTCAAAATCAAGTTTATTCAATAATTGCATTTAATAATAAAAGACAAGGTGACTTAAATAATTGCAAAGAGAAAATTTCTCTATGGAAAGATTATTTTAATAGTTATGATTTAATCGAAAAGGAACCTAAAGATAATTCTTTAAATTTCGTATTAACTGATGCTCCTCAAAAAAATAGTATTGAAATCTTTGCTTCTTGTTATGATGAACAATTTAGAGATATATCATCTAGTTTTAGTATTAAATTTTTCAAAAATGTTTAATGAGAATTTTTGTTATTCTCATACTAAGTGTCTTTATTCATAATCAATTATACGCTGGTAATATTACTCCTGAGGTAAGACAAGCTTACAAGGAAAGAACTGAATTTGTAAAAAAATATATATCCACGATAAAAGAGAATAGAAAAAAAAATAAAAAATTTAAGGGAAGTATAGTTGAAGCTGTTTCTGGGAGATTATACACCAGCTGGGGGACATTATCTCAATATGAGTTGGATCAAAAAGCTTTAAAAAATTGTAAAAGTGATGGTGAAATTGAATGTCTTGTGCGATTTAGAACACTTAAGAAAAATCTTAAATATAATAGATATGCAAAATATATTAATTCAAAATCAAGTTTAAAAGTTTTGGGTGAACATATTAGATCAAAAAAAAAATTTTCTTCAAAGGGGATAGATATCTTAATTAGTACTGAAAACTTTAAAAACAAAAATGATTTTTTTTGTGGTCAAACAAAGTCGAATTATAAAGATGTTATTAATAATCTTGTAAAAGAAATAAATGTCTATCCAGTATCTTTCTTACAAAATTCAGGACTAAAATATGTCATGATTTGTGAAAAAATTACTGACAAATCATTAGGGTTTGAGCCAGGTGGATTGGCACCAGGACATGTTGATCAATCACCTGGAGTTTTTTATTTGAACTTGTCAGCGGTTAATAAAATTAAAAATTCAAAAGCAAAAAAAGATTATATTAGAATTTTGTTCCATCACGAATTTTATCACATAATCGATTCTAAATTGTCTTTAATGCAATTAGATGAAGCTTGGGAAAAAATAAACAAAGTGGATTATTCTAATGATTTAATAACAGGGGGTATTGGAATAGATACATCTGTTGAAGGTTTTATTTCAGGTTATGCTAGAAATAATTCTGCAGAAGATAAAGCAGAATTATTTGCTTTTATGGTAGCTCAACATAAAGAATTTAAAAAAGCCATTGCTAAGGATGAAATATTATTAAAGAAATCAAAACTAATGATTTCAAGGCTTAAAGGAATTTCTAAAGAAATAGATAAAAGTTTTTGGAAAAAATTAAATTAAGATTTTCTTAAATCACTGATATTTTTAATTAGCTCTTGGCAATCTTTTTCCACCCTTGAAAATACATCCGACCAGTCTCCCTGTATTTTTTGGCGATAAATTCTAAAATTGTCATACCAAATAGTTTCATCTTTAGAATTTAACCATCGCCAATCAGAAACTTTTGGAAGTAATAACCAAGTTTGAGTACCAAGTGTTCCAGCCAAGTGAGCAATTGAGGTGTCAGTTGTAATAACTAGATCTAAATATTTTATAATTGCAGCTGTATCTACAAATTTTTTTGATCCTGTATCCATTAGTAAATCATAATTTACAATGTGTTCTTCCAACTGAAATTTTTCAATTTCGGAAACAGCGTTGCCTTTTTGCAAATTTATGAATGTAGCTAATGGATTCTTAACAATGCTCTTAAAACTATTTAAAGAAACTGAGTTATTAGCAACTCTAGGATTTAAACTGCTACCTTGCCAATTTAAACCAATTTTCACATTATCATTTACTTCGATAAGAGTTTCCCATTCCAGAAGTTTATTATCATTTATTTTTAGAGGTGATGGAAAAGGACAATTGCTATTAAGATCTGGTGTAAGTAAATAGATTAAATTTTGTAAGGGTATCCAATAATCATAATCATCATATTCACTTTCATTAGAAATAATTTCTTCTATAAAAACCATATCCTCAAAAAAATGATGCAGTTCTTCTTGGCACTGGAATATAATTTTACAATTTAGTTGGCTTAATGTTTCAAGATATCTCGAAAATTGTAAAGTATTACCTAATCCATTTTCTGCGATAATAAGAATTTTTTTATTCTCAATATTTTGACCATTCCAAATTAAATTTTTTTTATGAAGTACTGATTTAAAATTTTTATCTTCATATATTCTATGATGATATTCTTTAAAACCTTCTTCAAAATTTGACATTGATAAAAGAGTAGTTCCTAAATTAATTTTTGATTTATTAAAGTTAGGATTAAGTTCAATTGTTTTTCTATACATTTCAATTGCCTCAGAATATTTTCCAGCGTTTAGTAAAGTATTTGCAAAATTGAAATGTACTACATGAGAGTCTGGTTTAGCCTTAATCGCTCTTTGATGACAGATTATTGCATCTTCGTATTTATGCTGAAGATAGAATAAGTTCCCAAGGTTACTTAAAATGAAATGATTACTTGGATTATTTATAAGGCCTTGTTGATAAACTTTTATCGCTTCTTCATATTTTTGATCTTGTTTGTATAAAGTTGCAAGACTTAAGTAAGCCTTTATTTCTTTAGGATCTATTTTAATTACAGCCTTATAACATTCTACCGCTTTTTCTAAGTTTTTACTTTGTTCATATACTAGACCTAAACTTAAGTAACCATCAACATAAGTAGGGTCGTGAGCTAAAAGGTTTGTTAAAACTTTCTCGGCAGCAGAGTTATTATTTAATAAAAAAATATTTGTACCTAATCTATTAAGAGCTTTACGATCAAAGTTTCTATCTAGTGAAGAAAGATAATACCAAATAGATTTATCAAAATTGTTTTGTTTATAATGAATATCTCCTATTAAATTATAAATTTCATGATTGTTAGGATCATGTTTTAATAAATTACATGCATTCTGTTCAGCAAGACCATATTGTCTATTATCTAGTAATTGGTAATTTTTTTTTATGTTTTGAGCAACAAGAGATTTATTCATTTTTAAACGAATCAGTTATCTAACAATATATCTTTAAATCCAATTATAAAAGACTGATCCTAGATATGGATATAGTGCTGAAGCTATGACAATAAAACACCCGTATGGAATTTGAAAATCTTTATCTTTTTTGTAAATATAAATAATCATTAGACCAACAATAGCCCCAGTAATTGCTGAGCTTGCTAAAATTAAATAAATTGATTTTATTCCAAGCCAAATACCAACCATTAAAAATAATTTTGCATCTCCTAACCCCATACCTTCAACTTTTCTAATTTTAAAGAATAAAAATCTAATAATATAAATAATTAAATAGCCAACTATCCCGCCAATGATAGAGCTTAATATACTCACATCAAAAGGATTAAACTTGAAAAAGGTAAAAACTAACCCGAGAACAGAAAGTGGAATTGTGATTTTATCTAAAATTAAATAATATTTAAAATCAGTAAAAAAAATTATTAATAAACCTGAATAAAAAATAATATAAGCTAAAGTTTTAAAACTAATTCCGTGTAAACTATAAGCGTAGACAAATAAGCATGCCGTTAAAATCTCTACTATAAGATAACTTACACTTATTTTACTTTTGCAATTTTTACATTCACCAAGATTAGCTATGTATGAGATGATTGGAACGTTGAGATAAAAAGGTATTTTATATTTACAAGTTGTGCAAAATGATCGTTTTGCGACAACATCTAAATCATTAGGAAGTCTATATATACAGACATTATAAAAACTACCAAAGATTGATCCAATAATAAACAGAGAAAGGGTAAGCACTTACCTTTTAAATTTTATTTTATCTCCATCGTCATCATCTCTTTTGATGCTAGGGTTTGTTTCCTCAGTTTCTTTGTTTTCTGTTTCTGCATTCTCAGATTGTTGTTGAGGTTCTTCGTTTGGAGCAAGATCCACGTTCTCACTTGCTTGAGGCTCAGGTTCTTGAATTGTTTCTGGCTCTGAACTTACTTCAGCTGCATTTGTACCAGTTACATTTTTAATTTTAAAAATTTTATCTAAGTGAGCTAATTTAATTACTTTCATGACCTCATTGCTCACATCAGTTAGAAAAAATTCTTTTGATTTACTTTTTGAAAGTTGCATACCTTCAACTAATGCAGCTATACCTGAAGAGTCTATGTAGTTCACCTTTGACAGCTGAACTTCAATTGTCTTAACATTATCAATTAAATCTTTTATATTATCTCTTAATTCGGGTGAACTATCTAAATCAACTTCACCAGTAACAAACAATTTTCCTACATTTCCATTAATTTTTTGTTCGATAGACATATGTATTTTTTTATATTATTAGTTTTAAATTACAACATATGATTATCGACTGTATTTGCGGAAAAAAAAAATTTAAGTTAGCTGACGGAGTTATGCCACAACAGGGCTCAAAAGTTAGATGTGGCTCATGTTCTGAGGTATGGTTTTATCATCCAGATCAAGGAAACAATCCAATCAATCAAGATGATAATGTTAATGAAGAGCAAAATTCATTAATAGAAAATGAGAATGATATTGGAGAAAATAAAGAAATTGATGATTTAGCTGCAACAACTCAATCTGAAGTACAAGAAACTGAAAATGTAAATCAAACATCTAGTTTAGAAGACCCAGAAGATTTATTGTCCACTCCTGAAGATAAATTGTCTGAGGAGGAAGTTGGAAATGAAAACCTTGATGAAATAAAAAAAGAAAACCCAGAGAGCATTTCAAACTTTAAAATATTTACAGATGAAGATCAAAATGATCTTCCATCAAAAGAAGAAATGGATAAAAATTTAGATGAATACAAAGTTGATAGAGATAAAAATCTAAATTTTTTTCAAAAATTATTTAAAAAAGATAGAATTAAAGAGGCAAAAAAATCTTTAGAAAAAGAGCAGCAACTACAAGAACAATCTGAGCAACAGTTAAATAAAGGAAGAAGAGCAAGATTGCTCACTTATCTACTTTTATTGTTATTGATAGTTTTTTCTGTTTTAATTGTTCCATTTAGAGATCAGGTAGGAATGGCATTTCCAATTATGGAAAGTTATCTAGAGTTTTTAATACCTATGTATGATTATATTAAAGGACCTTTAGGACTAAGTTAGGTAGATACTTTAATTTTCAGTTTCTTGCTTTTCCTTTTCAGCTAATTTTTCTTCTTCAGCCTTAAATATTTCAATTATTTTTGACTTATCTTTTAATAATTTTTCTTTACCAGGAAAAACATAAACTCCGATTTTTCCACTAGCTAGTACTTTATCAGAGTTAGCATTCTCTCTAGAAATTTTTTCCTCGATAATATTTATTTTAAATTCACTTTCTGCAATTTTGTTTTTTAAATAAGTTAAGTTTTGAAAAGTACTTAAGAACTGATACTCAATGTAATTAATTGAATATTTCTCACCTAATGGATCGGCTTGACTTTCATTTAAGCTATTAATTTGCACATTAAATTCACTTGCAATTCCTGAAATAGAATTTTTGAAATTTTGAAATTCAGTTGGAGACATAAACATCATTATTTCTTTAATGTATTCATATTCACTTTTATTCACATCTTTACCAACTTTAGCCATTTCAATAATGATTTTGTCAGACTCTTCTTGGATACTCCCTGTATTAGCTAAAAGTTTGCTTTGCTTAGAAAGTTGAAGTGAAGTGTAAATTTCACCTATCAAAAATGCCAAAAAAGCAAAAATCATTACGGTAAAACCTACGACAACAAATTTTGATTTATCTTTAATAGATTCGTCTTCGACTGTTTTTGATTTATTTTTTCCTAATCCAAACATTATAAATTTTTACTATCATTTATAGATTTGATAAACTGTAAATGATTCGTACGTATAAATTTATTATATGAAAAAAACTCCAATTTACATCAAAAAAACTCTTGATGAAATTAGGCTTGAGTTACTAAAAGATAAAAAACTTAAACTATCAAGACAGCTTTATGTGCAAAAACTCAAGGAAATTTTCAACGATCAAGTAATTGATCTTAAGGATGGCATGGAAGCAAAGATGTCATCAACAGGAACAGATAAAACCGTTGTAGTTTCATCGTCTCAAGATACAACCGCAAAACCAAAATCAACTCCAAGAAGTAATAATAGTGAAAAAATTATTTTTCTTAATAATGAAATTGTTGATCAAAATTTAAGCGAAGTAGATGAAGCTAATAATGATTTGTCTAATTTTGGAAATGTTGATGAAAATATTATTGAACTCAAAGATGAAGTTGCTGACATTAATAATCAAAAAATAATAGATTTAATTGAAGAAGTAGATGATATCATTAATCTAACTGATGAAGTTGCAGAAACTGTTGTCAATGCTCAAGAAGCTGATTATGAAAAATCTGCAAATGGTGAGGTAATTAAAGAAGAAGTAAAAAGTTCTCAAATATTCTCTAACGAACAGTTGGAGATGTTAAATGCAAAAATAAACGATTTAGATCTAAGTAGTTCTGAACTTACAGAAAAATTAGATGAGTTATTAAATCAGAAAAACCTATTCTCTGAAAAATTTAATGATGAACTTGATACAAAACTAACTGAGGCACTTACCAGATCAGAAGAAAGCATTGAAAATAAACTTAATAACATTAACGAAAGTTACCACCAAGAGTTTGAAAAATATGAAGACGAAGCAAACAAAAATTTTGCAAATTTAGAGGATCAAATCGGTAATTTAAATAATCAGTTTGATGATATCCAAAATAATATCAATTCTATTTCAACTAAAATAGATGATAGCATTAGACAATTGAATGATCCTCAAAAATTAAATGAAAATGTAAATTTAGAAAAACGATTTGAAGATAAAATAAATGATTTAAAAGATTACAATTTAAAAATCGAAAATTCATTAAATAGTCTAAATAATAAAATTGATGAAACTTTAGACAACATCTCAACTTATAGAAACGAAGCCAGTCAAAAAATTGAAGAGTTAAATCAAAAAGTTCAAAATATAGAGCCGGAGTTGTTTAACAAAATTGAAGAAAAACAAAAAAACAAAAGCGAGTCTGAAAAACTTCAAGATAAATTTGATCAAATGTCAAAAATTATGGATATGCAAAATATGAGAATGTTGCAGATGTATCACTCATCTGAGCTGCAACATAGCCACTCTATACTGCAAAAAAATATGGAAGCCAAAACTACAGTGCCAGAGCAAAAATCTTTTAATCCAGAATTAATTTCAGAAGAAATAAAAAAAGAATTTTTCCCAAAAATTCAAAAAGAAATGGATAAACAATTCAACTTGTTAAAAGAACAACTATCTGAGTATGAAATAAAAAGTATTTTAGATAAAATTGGTTCTACAGATTTAAACAAAGAATTTAAAAAACCAATTAAAAAATTTTCAAATTTAGTTGATGCAAAAAAATATGTTAAAAATTCAATTTCAAAAAAATCAAGAGAATGGATAAAACATAATGAGTTTATGATTGATGAAATTGCAAAAAAATTAATAGGTTAGAAATTTTTTTATCAAACTAATTATATAAAAATTAATTAATATCAGCAAAATTTTAGTATTCATTTTACTTTCACTCTTATAACGTCTGTTAAAATTTATTGGAACATCTTTAGCTTTCAATTTTGTTTTTGAGTTAATTAATATATCAGCTAGGATTTTAAATCCCTTACCAAAAAATCTTTTCTTGTTTTTTAGATAAATATCCTTTTTAAATAGAAAAAAACCACTCATTGGATCTTTTGTTTGAATATTAAAAATTTTAAAAAAAAATATTAAAAATATTGAAGCAAATCTTCTTGTCTCAGATAAACCTTTATTTTTTCTCGATGTTAGTTTTCGAGCTCCTATAACAATATCCTGTCCTTTGTTAAATTCCTTAAGCATCTGAGGAATATATTTCGGATCATGTTGCATATCGGCGTCTAAAATAAGAATATTTTTATATTTAGATTTGTTAATCCCATCAAAACAAGATTGGGTAAGATCTCTCTTTTTCTTTCTTAAGATTGGATTAAAAAATTTGTATTTTTTAGATAAATTTAAGAGTATTTTTTTACTTTGATCAGTTGAATTATCATCAACGAAAATAATTTCAAATTTAGTTTTTTTTGTATGCTCAATGATTTTTAAAGTTAAAGGTTCAATATTTTTTTCTTCATTGAGTGCAGGAGAAATTATGCTTAATTCATTACTCATTTGTATTAGCAATTAAATTATTAGCTGTTTCTCTTAAAAAAGGATTTATTTCAATAGCATCCTTATATAATTGTGTAGCCTCTTTATTTAGTCCAAGTTTTTTAAGCGTTATAGCTGCATTGTAAAGTGCTGTTGCGTGCAGGGGGTTAATTACATTTGCTGTTTTAAAATTTTCTAAGGCTTTGTCATAGTTTTTTTGATAAAAATTAATTTTTCCAAGTTCAAAATATAAGTCATCAATTGGTGGATCTAAAAATGTAACTTTTTTCCCTGAAGCTTCTAATTGCTTCTTAATTTTATCATATTGTTTAAAAATTTTTTTTATTTCATTTTCAGCTTTTTGATATTCTTCATTAAAAACATAAAATCTTGCTAATTTAAAAATTCCATAAGGTTTATCTTTAAATTGTTTTTCAAATTCGTCTTCAAAAAATTTAATGCCCACCTCGTTTTCTTCGTGAATGAAATATCTTAAAAATTCCAATATAACTTCGTCAAATTTAGTGTTTAATTGATAAAATTGATAAAGATTAAACTTATAAGCCGTCCAGTCATTATTTTTTACAGCATTTCTCATTGGAACCGAAAATGAATATCTATGAACATTTTTAGGACTTTTCTCATCTGTTTCAGTCATAAAAGTATAGTTATCAATATAAACTTTGCTTCTGTCATACAAAATAAAAATGCAAGAAAATAGTATTAAACAATAAAAACTCAGAGCTAATGTTTTTTTGTAAAGATGATTAGATAAATTTTTTAAAATCCAAAAAAATATTATTGAAATTGCAACAACTGATGAATATTGATATCTCTCAGCTAAATTTGAAATTAGTGGAAAACCTTTATCAACCATTCCAAAAATAACAGGCAATGTTAAACTTGCAATGATCCAAAAAACACTAATTAATAGAATTGGATCTTTCTTATTAAAAAATAAATATGTCGCAAAGATTGAATAAATTATGAAGAGAGTAAATAAAATAATGGCTAAATTTAAGTCATAGTTTGTTGCATAAACATAAATATGTTCAAAAGGATAAAATAATCCAATTAAATAAAATTTTGATGAAGTAAAAAAATAAAATAATAAATCATTAAAACTGTCGTAGAAAAAAATATCATTTTTCTCAGTGAAAACGCTTCTTAAATAATAGTAAACAAAAAATGTTACACATAGTAGAATAAAAACATCAAAATTTTTTTTAAAATTTTCTTTTAAATTTATTTGATGAAAATTGAGTAAAAAGATTGTTAGTGGAATTAAACCAGCTAAATAGATGGTCATTAGTTTTGAACATAATGATAGAAAAAATAATAATGCTATAAATAAATAATTAATTAATTTTTTATCGTAGGCATTGTTTAGACAATAAATAAAAGTTAAAAGTCCAAAGAATAATGCTAAACTTTCATTACGAGTCGTTATATTAAAAATAATTTGTGAAGTAATAGGGTGAAATAAAAATATTAAAGAACTTAGAAAAATTAAAATATTATCTCTTAAATTATTCTCAATTCTTAAAATTTTCTTTATGAATAAATAAACTAAAAAACTATTTGTTACGTGCAAAAAAATATTTGTGAATTTAGCTATTTTTGTATTTAATATTTCAATCCCACTAAAGTTAAATAAAAAGGTTAAAAAATTATCCAATTCATGTGTTAAAAAATACACAGGATAAAAATGAAATTTTGCATATAAAAAACTAGAGATAAGTTTTGCATCTCCAGGGGATCTTGTGAATTGATCTAGTAAAGCATCATCATCGTAGGTTCTTCCATAATCTAGTGTGTGTTTAAAAAAAAATAAAAAAAGACTAAATGCAATTAGATAAATGCAATACTCAAATATCTTATTTTGTGAGTTTGTTAGCTTCATATTTTTCTTAATAATTGAGTTTTAAATAATTTAAACTGCAATAAATTTAATTATTAATTTATCAATTTGTGAATCTGCCACTAAGTTTTTTCTTAATATTCCATGTATAATACCCCCAAAATGGGTGCATAAAAAATTTAAATAGCTATTTAATTAAGGTATTTTTTATAGTTTACATAGTAAAGAATATTGGTAGAAGAGCTTCATATATATATATAATTCTAGAATATAGGAAAAACATAATTATGAAAAAAACACTACAAAAAGGTTTCTCACTTGTAGAGCTTCTAGTTGTTGTTGCAATTATTGGAGTTTTAGCAGGTGTTGGAATTGTGGGTTATCAAAGTTACACTGACTCTGCAAAAAGTAGAGTTGCGGTAGCTAACTTTAACTCAGTAAAAAGATTTGTTGAAACAGAGCTAACTCTGCTTAACAACAATATCCAAACGGTTTCTGGAGCAATAAGCGCTGGATCTGATTGTTCTTCTCTTCAGGCATACACTGTTTACAGTGATAACCTAGGAGACTTTATCAAGGGACTAACTTGTTACTTTGGTACTGATGGATATGGTAATGCGTTTAAAAACCCATATGATGCTGCAGGTGGAAATCAAATTGTTTACAATTCTGCTGCTGCTAACGTTAAAAAGGGTCAGATTAACATAGCTCATTTTACAGCTGCAGATTATACGATAAATGGTGCGGTAATTCCTGCAGGCGGATTATTCTCATCTGGTGGAACTTCAGGATATTTTTACGTGGAATATTACACTGCAGATGGTGCAGCAGGAAGTGAAGGAGAATATAAAGCTAAAGAATTTCAACTTAAATAAGTTAAAATTAAAATTTAAAAAAACCCCTCTAATATTTATTAGAGGGGTTTTTTTTTATTCTGTAAATTGTCCAAAAAAAGAAGATAGTAAAAATAAAAATTAACGTAAATATACTTAAATAATTAAAAAATATTTGAAGTTTTAAATGTTTAAATTCAAAAGGTTCATAATTTAAAAACTTTATTAGTTCGTCTTTTTGATCAATTTTAAATAAGAAGTTTTTCTCACAATTATTTCCTTCTGGATTTAAATAACATGAGGGATTAATAAAATTTAAATTTTCATTTACTGCAAGTAAAGGGTTGCCTTGATAAAATCTTAACTTAAGTTTTTTTTCAGTATTTAATGTCTTGGTGTCATTTTCGTCAGAGCCATCATATATTTTGTATTCATTAAATTTTATTTTTGAAACTATAGGTTTAAGTAATTTTAAATCATAGCCCAAAATAGGAAAATAACAGTATTGAATAGACTGATTATTTAAAAAATAATGATGCTCATAAGGACGAGAATAATTAGTTTCATCATTAACAATTGAAAGAACTTTTTCGATTTTAAAATCGTCAACGTTATCTTTTGTAACATTATAATTAAGCAGTATATCTAATTCTGAATATCTAAAAACTTTATTTAATTTATTTCTATCAAACGAAATATTTTGAATAATAACAATTGATATAAATAAAAATGTTATCAAATTGTATTTTTTAAAAGAAATCTTATCAAACATCATTGCTGCAAGGATTGAAAATAACAGGACAAATGGAGTAAGCTTTCTAAGTGACAGCCAGTCTGTCGTCATAAAAGGAATTTTTCCAACTAAAGAACCAAGAAATGTATTAGAGAAATTTAATAAAATTAGTACAAAAACTGCAATTAATAGTACAAAACTAAATAATAACTTAAATTTATCCTTTGTAATTTCTGGAATACTTCTTAAGTAAAAAACTAGAATTATTAAAGGTAAAATTGATAAGTTAAATGACAATTCTTCAATTGATAAAAGAACATCAAATTTAGCAACATCATTTCCAATAGCCTCTCTAGGTGACAAGAAAAAGAAATCAAAAAATGCAGAAATAAAATGTCGAATACTCTTAAAGTATAGAACTGATACTTCTCGTTCTAATTCACCAACAAATGACCATCCAGCATAAATTTTTGAAGATGAAATCATTAGACCAATTAAAACAGCCACTGATACATGTAATATAATCTTAAAATTTTTGAAATTGATTAGGTGTAATATTGTTAGAAAAAAAATAAAAATTAAGATTTCAATAACAATTCTAGTTCCACCACTGTGCATGATGATTGCAAAGATTAACCCAGCACATGAGATTAAAAATAATGAAGATATTTTATTTCGATTATTTAAGGATATAGCGCATAAGAAGAAAAAAAATGGAACTACATAATATAAACCCCAAGCAATATGACCAGACAAATAATGAAAAGCAAAACAATGGTTAAACAAAAATATTGTTGAACCAATTAAAGACGCATTATTAGATAGTTTAAAAATATTTCTTAAAACTAAGAAAAAACCACAAAAACCAATTAATGAATATAAAAAGAAAATAACTTTGAATGTAGTTAATGGTTTTAAAAACAAAAATAAAAATTGAACTGGCGAATAAAATTCTGATTCTGGGTTTGAATACAACGGCAATCCACAACAAACATGTGGAGTAAACCAAGGAACATCCAATTCATTTTTAAAAAACCAGATTTTACCAAATATTAACCTTGATAATGCAGATTGAAAATCAAAATGGTGTTTTTCAAAATCTAAATAGGATAGGAAAATAATCTGATGAATTAAAAAGATTAAAACTCCTGATAAAAATAATATTAGTTTTGTTTTATTTTTTAAAATAAGCATATTTTAATATTTTTATATTTATCTCATAAAAATTCTTTATTGAAACTTTGAAATCTTTACTAAACTTAAGCT